>NZ_JAOQJN010000003.1:280341-398165 GCF_025567085.1 Bovifimicola ammoniilytica
CTGCGGCGGGTTGCTATAGCAACCCGCCGCAGTGCAATCCTCGCGGAGCGTTTTTTACTTACCAGTACAATTTCAACGAAATTTCCTGGTAAGTTAAAAATAATGTGACAAATAATCCCCCTGGACTATTTGTCACATTAAGTTTGTTCAAATAAATTAGTTTATCCTGACTTTATTAACATTAATTTTATTCACATTATTTAAGAATTACTATTGAATATGGTGGAAGAACTATTGTGTCCTCTACCTGATATGGTTTGTCTTCACCAACTGTTAACATTCCCTGAATACATGTGTAATTATTTTTTTCTCTTGATAAAGTTACTGTCTTTGTTTCTTCTTTATCTGTATTAGCAAGAATTATTATCTTACTGTCATTGTATGTCTTAGAAACTGCGAATATATCCCCATCCTCAACATCTGATAATATTTCAATTGTTCCTCTTGCTATTTCTGGGAAAATATTTCTTAATTTTACTGACTGCTTAACATATGAAAGAATTGATGTCTCATCTTTCTCCTGTTCTTCTACAGAAGCAAATTTGTTAATTACATAATTCTTATCCATATTAATAGGTCCTTTACATTCGCCTGTCTTATCTGTTGACGACCATATCATTGGTGAACGTTTATTCTCATCTGCACCTGTTCCACCGATACCGATTTCATCACCATAGTAAATGTATGTGCAGCCATTCATTATTCCTAACAAACCATGTACAAATTTAATCTTATTTTCATCAAATGCAAGATAATGTGCAGCTCTGTTTAAATCGTGGTTACCAACGAATGTTGCTGAAATTGCATCTTTAGAATATCCCGCAAGTGTATCTTGTGTATTCTTAAGTGCTGTTGCAAAATATTTCCCATTATAAGCAGGATCAACGCCCTGTGTTACAAGACTTATATTTCCATCAAAACTTGAATAACTAAAATCAAATGCACTGTCAATTCCGCTTTCAACATATCTTGCATAGTCTGCACACCATGTTTCAGCTACTATATATGCATCTGGTTTTACTGATTTAACGTAACCATTAAACCATCTTAATACTTCTATATTCTTGTCTGTTTCACCTGAATAATACTCTTTTGCTCCATCTAATCTGAATCCTGCTGCACCTAAGTCTAACCAGAATTTAGCAATATCTTCGAATTCTTTTCGCACATCTGGATTACCAAGATTTAAGTCTGGCATCTGCTGTGAGAATACTCCCTCATAATAATATGCTGAAGTTCCTGCCTGATAATAATTACCAGTCTGCTCGCCTTTTTTAAAGGTATAATAATTAACATATTTACATTCTGATGCATCCGGTTCTTTATCATCAGGAAGATTTTGTAAGTATTCTCTCGCTTCCTTGAACCAAGGATGTCCGATTGATGAATGGTTCATTACAAGGTCAATGATAACCTTAATTCCACGTTTATTACACTCTTCAATTAACTGCTTGAAATCATCAAGTGAACCATATGCTTTATCAATATCGCAATAATCTGTTATATCATATTTGTGATATGATGGTGAGGGAGATATTGGCATAAGCCATATACCATTTATACCAAGGTCTGTATCTGTTGAATCGTCACCATCATTCAGATAATCGAGCTTACTGATTATTCCCTGAATATCTCCCATTCCATCACCATCACTGTCACAGAATGAACCAACAAAGATTTCATAAAAGTTTCTGTTCTTATCATCAATTACATTAAGTGTAGACTGTAACTGTGCCGGAACTTCCTCTCCGTCTATCTTAATCTTCTCAGTTGTCTTATCATTAGCTGGTTTTTTCTTAGTATTGTCTGACTTATTACTCTTTCCACAACCTGATAGTGCAACCGATGTTGCTAATAAAAGTGCTAATGCACTGGTGGCAAGTTTCTTACCAAAGAATCTTTTTCTCATTTTGTTCTTCCTTTCCATAGTTCTTTATATTTTCATTTTATTATGATTTATAATTTATATTTTATTTGATAATCGTCTATTTTTCAATCTTTTTCATTCCTGATTTTTCTTTTAATTTCTTCTTATATGTCATATCAGACGTAAATATATAGCAAATAAATATAACCATTATCGCTTTTTCAAATATAAAGAATGTTAATGCTACTGATTCTATCGGCATAGAAATGTATTCACATAATATGCATAAGAACATTATCTTCCATAACATATTCATCCTCTTAATCTGATAATTACTTTCATTTCCCTGTAATGCGGAAAGATTCTGTATAAACATAAATATATTAAGTAAAAATGCCAATTCCAATATAGCACTTAACATCACTATTATATTAGCATTAATCTTATATAATATTCCGTACATATCAAGAATATATGCAGCATATGATATCACAAATGTTATCACTGCCGTAATCATTCCCTGCTTCGCGGCCACCTTAAGTGAATCATTTTCACTGTTATCTTTCCATAATTTAAAAAATTGATATATCAATATCGCATATCCTATGAAATCAGGTAATAAATCAAGATTTGCTTTCTTGTCCGGACTTACAACGATATCTATCGATATAAACAAAAATGCAACTATTACTTTTAACACACTAAACTCCATTCCGCAGACGTTTACGTCGGAGGAATCGCGAGCAAAATTTAAGATTTTGCTCTGCGATAATGCTATTTGTGACGCCTGCGAAACAAATAGCGGTGCGAAAGGATTGGCGCATCGGCGCAATCCTTTCACACTATCTCCATTCCGTATATACCATTTTAAGAGGTAAGGAGGAGCTGCATATGCAGTTCCTCCTCTGCCATAAAATGTCTGTTATTATCTGTAATCTTACATATACCAGACTTATATTCTATACTTTATAACCGGTTGTATACTATTAGTTCTTCTGTTTTCCAAATATACTTAATAATCTTAAGAATAAGTTAATGAAATCAAGATATAATTCCATACCACAATATAATGCAATAATATTCATATCTGACATCTCACCACTACTTGCAAGTTTCTTCATCTTCTGTGTATCATATGCTGTTAAGCCTACAAAGATAGCTACTCCGACATAATCCATAAATAAATCAATGCCTGAACTATGAATGAAAAATATATTAGCAAGTGTAACAAGTATAACACCCCAAAGAGCCATCATTAAGATTGAACCCATCTTAGTTAAGTTAATACGTGTTGTTGCACCAATTACTGCCATTCCGGCAAACATTCCAGCACAAAGTAAAAATACTTCCTGTATTGAACCAAAATCATATGCATAAAAGATAACTGATAATGTCAGACCATTAATTACTGAATATGCTGCAAATAACACTGCTGCAAGTACTGTCTTTCTCTTTGCAATTGCAAATGACGAACCCATTACTACCGCAAACTCAAGTACAAGCCAGGCTGTAAATCCGGAAAATACCATTTCCTCAATACTTTTGCTGACTAACACTAATGATGCTGAAATTGCTGTAACTAATAATGCAGCTAATACAATTATAAACGACCTTGTCATAATCTTTGACTGTGTCTCTGCTGAATCATAAACTGTTCCATCGTAATAATTACTTGCATTGTAGTTATTATTATAATTATTGTTATAATTATTATAGTTGTTATTATTGTATCCACCATCATTTCCATAATAATTATATCTGTTATCATTAGAGTAATTGTTGCCTGAATAATTATATGTGTTATTATTGTTATTATTCGAATACTGATTACTGCTTGAGTTATCATAGTCCGAATAATAATTGTTATTATCTTCGTTCCTCATATCACTCAGCCCTTTCCACGCTTTTATAAACGTTATTAAATTATATTTTTATTCTTTCGTATCATAGCATAGCGAATTTTTATAGTCAATGCATTTTATACTTTTTTAATAAGCATTTTAGATATGTGATACATTATAACAATGGCGACAACACTCGTAAAAGTGCATCAATGATTCTACCAATAATTCTCTGCTTTCTATCCTCTAAAGTTACCTGATATGATTTTTCAAATGTTTCTAAGCAATCTTCTTTTAAAGGCTGTATTGCTGAAGTCTTATACATATATGTTCCACATTCAAAATGTAGATACAGACTTCTATAATCCATATTAATTGAACCGACTACAGCGAATTTATCATCACATACATAACTTTTGGCATGTATAAATCCTGGCAAGTATTCATAGATTTTAACACCCGCCTTTAAAAGTGGTGTATAGTTTGACCTTGTAAGCCTGTATATTATCTTCTTATCAGGTATGCCCGGTGTGACAATTCTTACGTCTACGCCCCTTTTTACTGCAAGACAGAGTGCATTTAACATTTCATAATCTATAATCAGATATGGTGTGTAAATATATACATATCTTTCTGCCTGATTAAGTATTTCTATATATACATTTTCAGCTATTGGCTCATTCTCTAACGGAGTATCACAGAATGGCTGCACAAAACCATTTGACAGTCTGTCATCTTTCTTAAGTGGCTCTGTCTTGAATTTCATAATATCTTCGTCATCTTTTCTATATGCACGCCACGTTTCAAGAAACATTAATGTGAAATTCCATACCGCTTCACCTTTAATCCGTACTCCTGTATCTTTCCAATGTCCAAATCTTGAATTCTCATTGATATATTCATCTGACAGATTGATTCCGCCATTAAAAGCAACTTTACCATCTATTACCATTATTTTTCTGTGGTCACGATTATTCATAACCAGTGAAGCAATCGGTACAAATGGATTAAATGCAAGACAATGTATATTTGTTCCAAGGCTTTCTAAATATAAATCATATTGTGGTGGTAATGTTGCAACAGAACCAATATCATCATATATAACTCTTACTTCAACACCCATAGCAGCTTTTCGTACAAGAATCTCTAAGATTGAATCCCACATCTTACCCTCCTGAATAATAAAATATTCCAAAAAGATAAAATGCTCTGCTTTCTCTAACTCCTCAAGCATGTCCTCATACATTTCCTCTCCCACTTTATAGTAAGTAGTCTCTGTATTGGTCCATACCGGATAATCTGAATAGTTAGTTATATATTTTGATGTCTGTGCTGCTCTGATATTCATCTCTTCTAAACGTTCTAATGTATCATTATCCTGTGGCATAAATTTCTTAAGCTCATTATGTGCCAGATTAAATTTTCTTCTTAAACGTTTAGATGGCTTCTTATCGCCAAATGACAGGTATAATAAGCCTCCGAATAATGGCGATAATAATATCAGAACTATCCATATAATTCTATATTCGGGGTTATCGTCCTTACTTATCAGATATACGACCATGGCAAGACTTAATATTACTGAAATCACCTCGATAATATCTGAGTATTTCATCAACTTCATCACAAGTAATGTCCACCATGCGATCTGAAATAAAATAATTATAACTGTAAGAAAAATCCTGTTAAATACCTTTCTAAAATGTTCTTTCATTACATCAAATCCTTAAATTTAAAATTACGTTTTCCATCTGCATAATCAGCTACAACATTTCCATTTCCAAATAATTTGTATTTATAAGTACAAAGTCCCTCAAGTCCTACCGGACCTCTTGCGTGTAATTTACTTGTACTGATTCCGACTTCTGCACCAAAACCATATCTGTATCCATCCGCAAATCTAGTCGAACAATTCTGATACACTCCTGCCGAATCTACATACTGCATAAATTTCTCTGCTGCCTTATTATCTTCCGTAATAATGCAGTCTGTATGATGTGAACCATATTTATTGATATGATTAATCGCTTCATCTATATCATTTACTGTTTTTACAGAAATTATTAAATCGAGATATTCTGTCTTAAAATCCTCTTCGGTAGCTTCTTCACAGTCAATTACTTTTCTGATTTCATCAGTACCTCTTACTTCTACTGATTTTGCCTTAAATGCTTCATTTAACTTAGGCATAAGTTCATTTACTATGTCCTTATGTACAAGCAGTGTTTCTGTCGCATTACATACTGCTGTATATTGTGTCTTAGAATCTATTATGACTTTAACTGCCTTATCTATATCAAGATTTTTGTCTGCGTAAATGTGGCAGATACCGTCAGCATGTCCCATTACAGGAATCTTTGTATTACTCATTATATACTGAACAAATGCGTTTGAACCTCGTGGTATAAGTAAATCTACTGACTCATGGCAGGCCAACAATTCATTTATCTCTTCTCTTGCCTCTACCTGCATCATACAATTCTCTGGCAAACCTGCTTCTATTGCCGCATTATATATTGTATCAAATACTATCTTATTCGTATTCATAGCTTCGCTGCCGCCCTTTAATATCGCACAGTTACCACTCTTTATACATAATGTAGAAATCTGTACCATGGCATCAGGTCTGGATTCAAAGATAACTCCGATTACTCCGATAGGACATGATTCCCTGATTAATAATAAATCTGTATCAAGTTCTCTTTTCATCTGTACCTTGCCAAGCGGATCAGGTAATGCAATCAAATCACGTATGCCTTTTACCACATCATTTATCTTATCTTCATTAAATTTTAATCTCTTTAATATAGGTGCGGCAATTCCATCTTCTTTTGCTTTCTCTAAATCTGTTTCATTTGCCTTTTTAATGTTCTCTTTATTAGCCATAATAGCATCTGCTATCGCAATAAGTGCTTTATTTCTATCTTCAAATGTCAGAGCTGACATCTTTGAGCTGTCTAACTTCATCTTTTCTGCCTGTGTTTTGATATCCATTTTCATTCTCCATTTCTATATATATTTCTATTCATTTCTTTAAATGATTGCAAAATAATCGTAAAATTATTATTTTGCAATCACATTTATTAACTATCAACAATTCTGATTACTTCAGTTTACCATACTTTCTGTAAATTTGCACCTTACAAATTGAATTTTCTAAGCCAATAATTAATCTGCAACAGATATGCAAGCATCTGCGGACCTGCCATAAGCTGGCCATACCATGGCTTTCCATAGTCTTTCTTCTCATTAATGAATGCATATACTTTATTTTTGTCTACCAATCGGTTCACAGGTGATGACGTATCTTCGATTACTTCTATCAGGTTGCCTGCAAGAAGTTTCTCGTAATGCGGATCATATGTCTTAGGATATGGACTCTTTTTTCTAAATAATACTTCGTCAGGAAGAAGTCCTTTCATTGCATTTCTAAGCAGACTTTTTTCAACACCATTTTCGCTTTTCATCTTCCATGGAACATTGTACATAAACTGCATTATTCTGGTGTCTGCAAATGGAACTCTCGCTTCAAGTCCCGAACACATACTCGCCCTGTCCATTCGGTCTAATAATGTCTGCATAAACCATTTAATATTAAGATACGATATCTGTCTTCGTCTTGTTTCAGTTTTATCCTCATCATCTAATTCCGGAGTCTCATTTATCGTATTCTCATAGGCATTTCTTATATATTCGTCCATTCGAAGTTCTCTGATGACTTCATCTTTTAACACACTCTGTCTTGCTGTAATATCCATAGACCATGGAAATGTATCTGCTTCAAAACATTCCTTCTTATGGAACCATGGATATCCTCCAAATATCTCATCTGCACATTCGCCTGTCAGAACCACCTTATAATAAGGTTTTACCTGACTACAGAAATACAACATAGATGAATCTACATCAGCCATAGTCGGCAAGTCTCTTACATCAACTGATTCATAGAGTTTATCATAGAGATTACTGTTATTACATTCCAGATAATGATGGTCTGACTGCATATAATCAACCATTATTTTCACAAATGGTTTATCCTGCGATGGTTGAAATGAATTTGCCTTAAAATATTTATCATTATCCACGAAATCAAATGAAAATGTTCCAAGCACCCCTCCCCTTTTCTTTAATTCATCTGAACATATTGCAGAGACTACGCTACTGTCGATTCCTCCCGACAGAAATGTGGCAATCGGAACATCTGAAATCATCTGTCTCTTTATGGAATCTGATACAAGAAAACGGGTTTTCTCAACTGTTTCATCATATGAAAGGGTATGATATTCTGCCTCTAATCCCCAATATTTATGTTCCTGTATCTCTTCTTTATTTATCCTTATAAAATGTCCAGGCTTTACTTCAAGAATATTCTTAAACACACCTTTTCCATAGGTTTTTGCGGGACCTAAGGATAGCACTTCATTAAGTCCCTCTGTATCTATCTCCGGTCTGATACCCTCATATTCAAATATGCCCTTTATCTCCGAAGCAAAAATTACTTCTCCATCTCTAATGCTATAATAAAGCGGTTTTACCCCGACCTGGTCCCTTACTAAATATGTTTCTTTACTCTTGTCGTTAACTACCATAAATGAAAATATTCCGTTAAGCATTTTAAATGCATCACTGCCATACTCTGCAAATGTCACAAGTATTACTTCTGTATCTGAAGTGGTCTCAAAACTCCAGCCTTTACTAATTAAGTCATTTCGAAGCTCCGATGTATTATAAATCTCTCCATTGTATACAATACTAAAGGTATTCCCGCCTACTTTTAATGACATTGGCTGTTTACCATTTTTTAAATCTATAATTGACAATCGTGTATGTGCAAGTCCATAATTTTCTCTTAACACCCGCCCACTTTCATCAGGACCTCTATGGTATAATACCTGACACATTTTCATTAAGATATGTTCATATTTACCTCTGTCTGACAGATAATTTCTTCTATAATTCACAAAACCTGCAATTCCACACATATTCCGCTCCATTCCGCAGTGACTCGTCACTTCACCTGATACATTTGTATCTAGTATATGTGTCGAAATTACAGGTTATTCTTTTTAATCATTCCGTTTGAATTTATATTTTCCTTTACCATAACCCGATACATTTTCGATAATATCAGATTGTAATAATTTAGAAAGTAATTTAGAAACACTTGAATCTTTAAGTTCTAATAGTTCTCTGACAGCACTTCGTCCAAAGACTTCATTATATCCATACTTATTGAACATTTTATAAATATGAGCAATTGTCTTAGTTGAAAAACTACTTAATTTATCAGAAAATACACATTCATCTTCAATGTCTAAATCTTCCTTAACAATATCTGTTCTCACATTATCAAATTTACCACTTATGTGCAAATTACGATTATGAAGTTCATTTTTCTCATTTAAGAGCATATTTCTTAGAAATAATTCAAGATACTCTGTTGTTTCGTGAATACCTATTTGAAGATTTGTATAATTAGCACGTACAAGCGCATTTCTAAAATACCAGGCATTTTCAGCAAAAATATCATTCGTTGTGTAAAAGCCAAGTGTTCGCAGATATTTAATAAAAAATACTGCTGTTGTCCTGGTGTTGCCCTCTCCGAAAATATGAATTTGCCATAATCTCGATATAAATACTGCAAGATGATGAATAATCTCATTCATTGAAAGACCTTTATAACTAAAGTTCCTCTCTTGTGAAAAATCATACTCAAGCGTTGCACGAAGTTCTGAAGCGCTGCCATACATAACAGTTGCTCCATCTAAAACCCATTCTTTTTTAGTAATATTGTAATCTCTTATTCTGCCTGCGTGGTCATAAATTCCTTGAAATAATTTACGATGTATTGAGATATATTCATTTGGTGAAAACGAAAATGCGGTTTCTGACAATATCTCTGCAATACGTGATGCTACCTTATCAGCTTCTTCGGTCCTATCATCATCTGACATATGCACAGGTCTTTCCTCATAATAGCTGTCAATAAGATTCTTAGCTTCCCTAACAGTAATTTTACCATCAATATTCTGTATAGCAGTTTCAACCAGATACTTAGATGGTCGTAGTCCATCTACTGCCTGAAGTCCTATTGCCGTACTCCACGCATATCCTTTACTAACCTTATCAGGTTCAGACTCTTTCAAATACTCCTTAAATGGGTCCCTTTCCATATTCGCCTACCTCATTTCATAATCTTGCATTTTACAACAATAACTACAACTCATTTATACTGATAATTATACCACTTTTTACTGTACTTTTGTCTACTTTTTTGTTCTGAATATCTACTTTTTCGGATTGAATGTCTACTTTTTGTTTTGCAATATTTATTTTTTACACATCAATGTCTACTTTTTATTTTGCAATATCTGTTTTTTACATATCAATGTCTACTTTTTATTCTCTACAATATTATAATATACCTTAGATGTAAGAAGATATACCACTGCATAGACTATAACAAATATTCCTATTGTTCCAAGTGTACATCTTATGAATAATGAATCATTTTTAAGATTTAACGTCATAAGTATATTCTTTATCATTTTAAATGCTCCTGCTACATGAATTGTTGCTGCCACAATCGGAAGCATAAATACCATTAACACCTGGGTTTTAATCGACTTCTTCACTTCTGAATGGCTCATTCCGACTTTCTGCATTATGTCGAACCTTTCTTTATCCTCATAGCCCTCTGTAATCTGTTTATAATAGATAATCAGTACAGTAATGCTTAAGAATAATATGCCTAAAAATATTCCAATGAACAATAAGCCACCATACATTGTATAGAATTCATCTTTTACATAAGCACGACATGAAAACATCACATCATAGTTCAATTTGTCACAGGCATCTAATATTTTATTATAACAATCCGATATTTTTTCATCGGATGCATTAAAATCAATCTTCATCATATAACAAACAGGCTTTACATCTTCATCTTCTGAATTCTCTGCCGTAATTCCTAACTTATCACATTTATCAAGATAAATCTGTCTTAGGACTTCGCTATCTTTAACTACAAGCAAATGCATATTTCTCATATAATCAGCTTCCATATCGAATTTGGCGATTCGTCCTTTTACCTTAAAGCTATAATTACCAATGGTAAACTCGTCTTTTACTTTCTTATCGGCGCTGTATATGTATACTTCGTCACTATTAAGTTCAATCTTTTCTCCGGTAAGATTTTCATAATCCTTAGCTGATATGACATGAAACTCATGAGTATCATCATTTCCATAATATCCGATATAATTATATTTACCATTTTCATAAGTAGTTGTTATAGTACATTCTTCGTATGCTCTGAAATGCTTTACCTGGATCCCTGTTTTAGCTACTGTATTCAATATTATTTCTCTGAAATCTTCATTGGATTCATCCATACCTTCAATGTTATCAACTTCAGAAAATCTATATATTTTCTCAATAGTAATATCATTTGGATAGCGGTATTTCATCTCATCTTCAACACCAGCATACATAGATACCGTAGTTGACACAACGACTAATACCATAGTTGATAGAATACAGATACTTGCAAGACCGGTTGCATTCTTCTTCATTCTGTAAATCATTCCTGATACTGCCGTAAAATTATTAACCTTATAATAGAACTTCTTATTATTCTTAAGCATCTTAAGTATAGCTATACTACCTGCAATAAATAAAAAATATGTTCCAACAATTACGAATAATACTGCTATGTAGAATCTCTTAAGTGCCTCTGTTGCCGATTCCGTTGTCATTGCAAGATAATAACCGATAACTAACATCGTCACACCTAAAATAGCTATTAGTAACTTAGTTTTAGGCTCTTTTTCACCAACATTACTTCCACTAAGAAGCTCTATTGTCTTAGAACGTCCGATTGCAATAAGATTTCCAATCAGAATTATCATAAATATCATTACAAATACTGCCACAGTAATTAAAATTCCTGTTACACTTATGTCAAACTTAATTTTCGAATCAAAACGTACCATTTTGCTAAGAATCATAAGCATCAATCTGCTAAATACTATTCCACTCAAGATTCCAGCAATCAATGTTCCTATTGTTGTATATATATTTTCAATTACCATTATTTTGGCAATGTGTTTCTTCTCCATGCCAAGTATATTGTAAATACCAAATTCTCTTTTTCTTCTTTTTGTCAAAAAGCTGTTCGAATATATCAGAAATATAAATGAAAATATTCCGATAACACCCATTCCAAACTTTAAAATAATTCTTAATGATTCTCCACCTCTTATAACGTCAAGTCCGGTATTAAACGATAAGAAACTTATTATATAGAACATTGCAATTGTAAATATACATGTTATAAGATATGGATAATAAAATTTACCGTTTTTTCTGATATTTTCTAATGCAAGCCTTGGATAAAATGCTTTATTTTTACCTGTTTTCTTCATTTTTCCTCCATTTTCAATGCAATCTCTTAGTTCTGTATGTGTATATATTTAAGCAATTGCATTACACATTTATGATTAATTAAATAATTGTATTATAATATCTGTCTATTTCTGCGAAGTAATCATTGTAAGAGTATCCGAAATCTTTGCAAACATTTCTTCTCTGCTCAATGTGCCTCTGTATAACTGATGATACACCTCACCATCTTTAATAAACATTACTCTTTTCGCACTGCTTGCTGCTTTGGTCGAATGTGTAACCATAAGAATTGTCTGACCATCATTATTAATATCATCAAATAATCTTAAAAGCGAATCTGTTGCTTTAGAATCTAATGCTCCGGTTGGTTCATCTGCAAGTATGAGTCTTGGTCTTGTTATCAATGCTCTTGCCACTGCCGCTCTCTGCTTCTGTCCACCTGATACCTCATATGGATATTTATCTAAAATATCACTTATCCCTAACTTTTTAGCTATCGGCTCAAGTCTTGACTGCATTTCATCATATTTGCAGCCCGATAATACTAATGGAAGAAAAATATTATCTTTTAGTGAAAATGTATCCATTAAATTGAAGTCCTGAAATACGAACCCCAGATTATCACGTCTGAAGGCTCTTTATCTTTAAGTGTCATAATATTTTTTCCGTCTAATAAGACTTCTCCGTCACTTGCTTTATCAAGTGCAGCTAAAATATTTAATAATGTCGTTTTACCCGAACCACTTTCACCCATTATCGCAACGTACTCACCCTCATCAACTGAAAATGTAACATTACTTAATGCCTGGACTTTATTGCCACCGAACCTTGTTGTGTATATTTTCTTTAAATTTTTTACTTCTAAAATTGCTTTATTCATTTTAATCCTCATTTCTACTAGAATATATTACCTGATTACAGATAAGAGTATAATTAAATTTCTTTATTGTTTCCATAGATTTGACTTACAATACAAAAATAAACCTTACATTTTCGTAAGGTTTATGAAAATCTTTGTTCCCTTATGTATCTCTGAGTCTGCTGTTATGTCTCCGCCAATATTTTTCATCACATTTTTACACAGATATAATCCGATTCCTGTCGACTTCATCTCGATTCTTCCATTATAGCCCGTAAAACCATTTTCAAATATTCTTGGCAAATCTTCCTTAGCTATCCCTATTCCGCTATCTTCAATTACAAGCCTTTCATGAACATCCGTGTATATCTTTATCTTTCCCTCATTCGTGTACTTAAGCGCATTTGATAACACCTGTCCGATTACAAATAACAACCATTTCTTATCTGTTATTATTTCCATATCAAGATTGTTAAGTTCTACATTTATCTTCTTTCTGATAAATTGCCTTGCATATTTTCTTACAGACTGCTTTACTATGTCCTCTAAGCAATATTTTTCAAAATCATAATCCGTACTGTCACTTTCCATTCTAAGATATGACAAAACCATTTCCACGTATTGTTCTATCTTAAATAATTCGTTCTCTAATTCCTTATGGTTAGCTGACTCCTTAACTTCATCCTCCTGTAACAGAAAATTAAGTGCTACTATCGGTGTCTTGACCTGATGAAGCCACATTGTATAGAATTCCATCATCTCTTTACGCTTTATGCCATTTTCCGACTTAAGCTTTTCTATCTCTTCTACCTTTTCATTAATAATATCCACATATGCTTCTTCTATCGGAGTTAACTTCTTAGGAATTGATTTTCTCTCTAATACTTTGCTTTTCTTATAGAATCTGAACATACCAAATAATACAACCACAATTCCAATATACAGAATTACACTTGTCGAATACATTATTGCTGTTTTATCAACATTTTCGAAATATAAGATAACAGCATTTAAAATCATTATAGTTATATACAGACTTATCATTTTAATATTCTGTTTCAGATATTTATATAACATACTACTCTCCATTCGCTATATAGTAGCCCATTCCTTTTTTCGTTTCAATCAATCCTTCTAAACCTGCATTTTCTAATTTCTTTCTTAATCTGGTCACATTAACCGTCAATGTATTATCATCAACATAACTGTCTGATTCCCATAATACAGTCATTATATCTTCTCGGCTTACAGTTTTGCCCTTGTTATCCATAAGAATTTTTAATATCTTAAATTCATTTCTGGTAAGTTCGATTGCATTACCATTATATGTAGCAGTCGCATTTCCCATATCTAATATAAGTCCATTATGCTCTATAAGATTAGTCTGTGAAGCGAAGTCATAGGTTCTTCTAAGCATTGCCTGAATCTTCGCTAACAGAAGCGATAATTCAAAAGGCTTTGCAATAAAATCATCTCCACCCATATTTATCGCCATAACTATATTCATATTATCAGAACTTGATGAAACAAATATAATCGGTACTTTAGAAATCTTCCTTATCTCACTGCACCAATAGAAACCATTATAATAAGGCAGGGAAATATCCATTAATACCAGATGCGGATTATATTCCGCAAATTCATTCACTATATTATCAAATTTTCTTACATGTCTTGTCTCATATCCAAAACCATTCAGATACTTCTCAACCGATGATGCAATTATACTGTCATCTTCTATAATAAAAATTTTCTGCATTCTTTTCTCCAATATCAATTCACCAACTTATATATATTTTTATCTTCTACAAAATTTCCAACATTATACAGCACCAGAATATCTGTATAACCACCTTCTTCTATCATCTTTCTAATACTCTCATTATAATATCGCAAGTCAACTACATCTATCTTACTAAACCCACTAATCATAAATGGAATAAAGCAATGTGCAAATGAATCTTTTATAACCAGAACCTTTCTGTCATTCTCAGCATTAGTAGTGATTTGTACTAATGGATTATTGCCCCCAAGAAATATACTGTATTTATCTTTCTTATCAAGTGCTGACATTTCATACAGACTATCTTTAAGTTCTGTAGAATTATTATAACGCACTGATACCTCTTCTTCCTTATCCGGCTCATAGATGTATACCTTATCAGCTTCAATCTCTAAATTCGCCTTTGAACTCATTGTTCCGTAAAATTTATCCGTTACTAATTTAGTCATATATTTTTCTATATTAATTCCTGTTTTATCCGCATACTCCGTAAATGCATAATATGCTCCAAGTGTTGTCCAATGATGGTCTGTCTTATAATACAGATATTCGTCTTTATGAGCCTTAAGCATCTGATTTACATCTACTGTATTATCCTCTCCGATTTCCTTGTAAATGTCATTAATATACCTAGTTTCGTTGAAATTATATGCATACTTTGGAAGCTTTTTCTTTAAAATCTCCGAAGTATTTGGAACTAACATTACACATATATCGGTATTTTTCTTGTAATTATCCACAAATTCTTCTAAATATTCACAGTTTTTATCCGCATTTTCCGTTTCGAACTTATCTTTATCCTGTCTTGCTATCAGATAATTATCTTTACCAAAATACACTCCATTTACGTCCTTTTTAAGGCTTGCAAGCTCGATATACGTCTTTAATTCTATCCATTTATTTCTAAATATGGTCTTATCCGCAAGATACGTTTCGTAATCCTCCTGATATTTGCCATTTAACAGATTCCCGCTGTCTAAATCAGGCTTTATCGCAAGATAACGGTTCTCTTTTTCTGAATATCTTTCATCACCTGCCGCAAAGCCAAATACTGACATTCCTGATAAAATTAATAAAAATATTGTAACTGTAACTTTACTTCTTATGCTTCCTTTTAATTTCTTCATTTTTCACGCTATCCTTATTCAAAATCTGAAATACAGAAATGGATTATAGCTTGAATCAACAAGATAAGCTATTACCATTGCAAATACAACAACATAGAAAACATTTGCAAGGACTGTTTTAACTGCCTCACTCTTTATAATTTCAAACAGCCTGTTTACTAATTTCTTAGCAGCAGGTGTCGATGCCACTATTAATATAATCAATAAAACTACGTGTGTATATAACAGATAAATTGACTGGTCATCATAGATTTTTCCGCCTGTAACATTAAACATTGTTTTAAGATATCTTCCTAACTGTCCCATATCTTCAAACGAGAAAATTACCCAGCCTGTAATTATAATAAGTAAAGTGTATATATGCTGTATAAATGCTGGAAGTCTGTCTATGTATTTCTTAAGAAATATCTTCTCTAGGATAAGAATTACACCATAATATAATCCCCACAACATGAAATTATAACTTGCACCATGCCACAAGCCTGTAAGTATCCACACCACCAAAATATTACGGATATGTTTATATGTAGAGCAACGGTTTCCTCCAAGCGGAATATAGACATATTCCCTGAACCATGTGCCAAGTGAAATGTGCCATCTTCTAAAGAATTCCGTAACACTTTTAGAAATATACGGATAATTGAAATTCTCCTCAAAATTAAAACCAAACATCTTACCTAACCCGATTGCCATATCTGAATATCCTGAGAAATCGAAATATATCTGGAATGTAAATGCGATAATTCCAAGCCATGCAGATAACACCGACATATTTTCCGGATTAACAGCCTTTATTGTGTCCCACAGATTACCAATGTTATTAGCTAATAACACTTTCTTACCTAATCCGGTTATAAAACGCCCTATTCCATCTGCAAATGTATCAATATTTCCCTTGCGGTTATTAAGCTCGTCTGCAACACTTTTATATTTAACAATCGGTCCTGCTATCAATTGTGGAAACATTGTTACATATGTTCCAAATGTAATAATATTTCTCTGGGCTGCAACATTTCCCCTGTATACATCAATCGTATATGACATTGTCTGAAATGTATAAAAAGACACGCCAACAGGAAGTGCAATTTCAAGTAACTGAAACCCACTTCCTGTTAATTTATTTGCTGTGTTAATAAGTAAATCTGCATATTTAAAGAAGCCAAGCACCGACAGATTAACAATAACTGATGCCACAACCATATATTTTGATGCAGAAATCTTATCTTTTTTCTTAAAATCTTCTATTAATATTCCGAAAATGTAATTTACAAGTGTCGAGAAAATCATTATAAGAACATACTTTGGCTCGCTCCAAGCATAGAATACAAGGCTTCCTGATAATAAAACCATATTCTTAAATTTTCCTGGTACTATATAATAAATCAGTAATATTAAAGGTAAAAATCTAAATAGAAATATTAAACTGCTAAAAACCATCTTTATCCTCGTTTACAGTAAACTCTTTTCCGTCATTATAACATCATTGTGTTTAACTGGCTAGGATTAATTCTATTGTGTTACCGAATAGAATTCTGATACAACAATATTTCCACCATCCGATACTCTAAATACTAATTTATGGGTTGTAACATTCATATTTTCTGACATACCCTTATTTGCTATATAATCGAAATATGCTTCCTGATTCTGCGGATATCCCGAACCTTTGAATGTTCCATACATATTTATGCCATTTCTGTCTTCTAATGCATTATTATAAGTAAAATATAATCTGCATTTAGCCCATTCATTTTCAAAATCTGATACCATATCACCAACATATAGAATTGTAATATCTGCCACATATTGGTTATCACTTTGTCTAAGGCTGTCAAGTTTATAATATGCCGGTACTGCTAATGATACACCTCTGGCTTTAAAATCTTCATTATAAATAAATGTATCACTTTTCTTATCGTAATTATAGATAATATCACTGCTGCCATAATATCCGATATCCGTAAGTTCAAGCCCGCTGCTGCTTATACAACTCTTCTGGAAGTAATTTCTTATAAGTTCTCCACTTATTTCCGGTTCACTAAATATGTCAATTTTTTCACCATTACCTACAAGGTTAAGTATATACCATAGTTTATCGGCATTAGTAAGGTTAGTTCCTTTTTCCGCAGATACTTCATTTCTATATAACCATAGGAAATTATTATTATATACTGTCTCTTCTATTATATTTTTAATTATATCCTGTGGAATATCGTTATTATTTGTATTAGTATTCTTAGTCATCTCCTCAGATGTTATATTCTCAGTGGTACTTGTATTTTTACTGTCTGTTTCTTTATCATTTGATTCATTAACAGTATCAAATTTTGTTGCCACCCTCTTAGTAGTCTGGGGTTCATCACCTAACTTAGTTCCATTCTTGATCACAACGGTTAATAAAATAACTATTGCCGCCATCTGTACACATACAACTCCGATGAAAAATACACTTTTTTTCTTCTCTTTCTTATCCTTTACTGCTGCCATAATATCACCTAACATTCTTTCTGTTTTGCTATTATCAACTGCAATTTTGGAATATGAATCTTTTATTTTTGCTTTTAATCTATCATTACTATTCTTCATTATTCTCACCCAGTCTTTCTTTTAAAATCTCTCTGCCACGTTTAAGCAGACTACATACTGTTGATTTATTTTTCTTCAATATTTCACTTATCTCCCGGGTAGAATATTCTTCATAATAGTACATATAAATAACAGTTTTATATTTAGGTGGTAATTTCATAATCTCTATGAAAGTCTCATCAATATCAAAACAATATTCTCCAATCCATTCCATCTTGCAGTCAGATAAAACTGTAAATTATTTGCAAAACACCACCTGATACTATCAGTTCATATTATTATTCGCGAATGTATGTGTTTTGTCTTTCACTATGTATACGTTTTAAGACTTCTTTTGATTGCATAAAATAAAAAATAATTTATATAAGCAGACTTCGCACATATAAGGACTCGTTTTTATTTACTGCTGTAGAATGAATTTGACATATATAAATATTAGAACTCATTGTAAGAATTGCGTAAATTTGTCAGATGTTATCTTTTTGCTCAAAGTTTGTGTACATTCACGATACAGACATTAAGCCGAGGTGTCCGTCTATGACACACTCTCTCATATTTCTTAATCTAGTGGGTGTAAATGCCCACACGATACGGCATAAATCGAGCGTGTGTCATAGACGGATACCTCGGTTTAAATGTCTGGATATTGAATGAACACAAATAATCAAAAGAGCAAAAAGATAATATCGACAAATTAGCAATTTGAAACACGAGTTCTAATATTTATATATGCAAAGTCATTCACCGGTAGTTTCTAAACGAATCCTTATATGTGCGAAATCTGCATTATAAATTATTTTTCTTTTATAGTTTTGCGTAAGAAGTCTTTATAAAAGTATATGCCTAGTGAAGACGTAAGTAATTCGGTAATTATGAACGTAAGCCAGAATTTATTAAGTCCAAATCTTGAGAATATATAGCCTAATGGAACAAATAATACGACAGTTCTTACTATTGTTAATACTGAACTTTTTACTGCACGGCCTATCGCCTGAAAGAATACTGGAAATATTAATGAAGTTACCATCGGAATAAAGCTAAAACCTATAAATCTTAAGCCTATTGTTCCTATTTCTATTACTGTTTTATCGCTTGTGAATACAGAAAGCATCTGTGACGGAATGGTTTCAAAACACAATGTTCCGACTGCCATAAGGCATACCCCTGCTATTAAAGAGGTCAATAATGTCTTTCTGCACCTGTCCAAGCTTCCTGCTGCATAATTGTAGCTTATTACAGGCACTATGCAGGTCTGCAATGCTCCTAATGGAATAAAGAAAAATGTCTGCCATTTATAATATAATCCAAGTGCGGTCACTGCCTGGTCTGAAAAGCCTGCCAGAATAAGATTTAATCCCAATATGTAAAATGTATATGCTGACTGCATTAATATATTAGGTATTCCAAGTATATATATTCTCTTGATTTCAGGAAGAAATTTAGAAATATGTGGTGGTTTATGATATGCTTTTCTGAATACAATTACGGCTGCCACTATCTGTCCTGCCACTGTTGCAATTGCTGCACCTGCGATACCACATTTTCTTACACCAAACATTCCAAAAATCAAAACAGGATCTAATATTATATTAGTTATCGCTCCTGCAATCTGGGCATACATAGGTGTTTTCATATCGCCTCTTGCCTGAAGAATTTTACTCCATATGCTCTCAAGAAATAATCCTATACTTGCCACGCACACAATTCGCCCATATATCACTACATATCTTATGACTTCTTTCGAATCTGTAGACATTTTCGCATACACCGGCATAATAAAAAAGCATATTACCGCAAATAATATCCATAGTACAAGTGCTAACGGAGTTCCGATTCCTGCGTTTTCGTCAGCCTTACCTTTCTTCTTTATTCCAAGATAATAAGCCATATTTGTATTAATACCCACACCCGTTCCAACACCTAAAGCTATCATTAATAACTGCATCGGATAAATTATTGATAATGCTGTAAGACCACTTTCTGAATATTTTCCCACAAACAGGCTGTCAACAATATTATACAATGCCTGAATTAACTGTGCGAGCATCACGGGTGGTGCAATTTTTAGTAAAATCTTCCCAATTTTCTCCTTACCATATAACTCACCCTCTGGAACTATATTTTGTTTATTTTCTGATTTATTATTCATTTTCTTTCACTTCTGCTTACTTATTTTTTATTATCTCTCTACTTACAAGATTCTCTGAAATTGAATAGGATATTTGTCATCTATTTATCTAAATTTCCAAATCTTCAAATTTAATGACTGCCGGCTGGTTATCAGTATGTTCTCCGAGTATTTTCTCTAACCACACCATATCATACCATCTGTTAAATTTATATCCACATTTATGAAATTCGCCAATCCATTCATATCCCATATGTTTATGGAATTTTACACTTGCATTTGTTAAATATTCGTCTTCAACCTCCGTATATGCGATGCAGGCATAAAGATTTACAATATTCTGTTTCTTCAAAATCTTCTCTAACTGGGCATATAGTAATTTACCAAGTCCCATTTTTCTCATATCTTCCTTGATATACACACTTGTCTCAACCGCCCAGTCGTATGCTGCCCTTCCCTTAAATGTACTGGCATAAACATATCCAGTCACTTCTCCATTAATTTCTGCAACTAAATATGGATATTTCTTCAATGTTTTCTCTATACGGCTTCGAAATACATCTACTGCAGGTACATCATATTCAAATGTTATTGCAGTCTTTTCTACATATGGTCTGTAAATATCTAACAGTACTTTTGCATCATCTAAAGCAGCTGTTCTTATTATAATTTCATTTTCACCATTTTTCTCTTCGTATATTTTACTCATAATAATCTCCATTTCGCAGGTACCACAAATAGCTGTGTAAAAAATCAGATATCAATCTGTATTTTTCACACCATCATATTTTATAATTCCTTTGTCATCTGCATATATGGTAACTTTTTATATCCACATTTCTCATATACTGCAACTGCTCTTTCATTCTCCGGTTCCACCTCAAGTCTGAATCTGACTGAATCATCTCCGTACATATCCTGTAATTTTTCAAAGAATTTAGAGCCTATACCCATTCCCCTGTACTCATTTTTAATATATATATCCTCAATCCATACACACATTCCGCCATATTCCGTTGAATAACTCTTTGCAAGCATAGCATAACCTGCAAGTTTATCTTCTTCATTATGTCTCTTCATATTATCTGAATTACATTCAAATACATATCCCTCGATAAATGGACATTTACCAATACAATCGTCTATGTCCTTCTTCAATATTTCCTCAGAAGCTTTATGTAAAACAGCAGGTGATGCGTAAAACACTTTCATCATCTCTAGAACTTCTTCTTTATCTTTATCTTCTATTAATCTGATTAACATTATTTCATCTCCATTTTTATCACTTTATTTTATCGTTTTATTTTGTTTTTTCATTTATTTTTGTGTTTTCTAATATTGGTTTTTGTATTTCATATATATTATTACGTTTGATACTTTTAATTTGACTTTTCATTTTCTATTATCTTCTATATCTTACTATGTAAATTAAAAATGTCAATCCATATAAATACTACATATTATGTTATAAACCTAAACTTCACACACATATTGCAATCAAATCTTCTTTATTAAGTGAATTTGCAAATATAAATATAAAAATTATTGACTTTCCAATTTTTATAAGTAATTTTTCTTATCTTTTGGTTGCCATAATCCATAAAATTTGTTAACCTATTCTTAATATATTGTAGTAGAAAAGAGGATAAAGATGAATTTTTTAGAAGAACGAATTATTAAAGACGGCATTGTTAAAGAGGGTAATGTATTAAAAGTTGACAGTTTTCTCAATCACCAGATGGATATCAGCTTATTTGAACAGATGGGCGAAGAGTTTAAACGTCGTTTTGCAGATAAAACAATCAATAAAATCTTAACTATCGAAGCATCAGGTATAGGTATTGCCTGTGTTGTTGCTAAATACTTCAATGTTCCTGTTGTATTTGCAAAGAAATCAAAAAGCATAAATATCGAAGGTGAGATGTATATAGCTGAAGTAGAATCTTTTACTCATAAATGCAGGAATCAGGTTATAGTATCTAAGAAATTTTTAAATTCTGATGATAAAGTCTTAATTATAGATGATTTTCTTGCGAACGGCTGTGCATTACAGGGATTAATCTCTATTGTAAATGAAGCCGGTGGAACAGTTGAAGGCATCGGTATCGCAATCGAAAAGGGCTTCCAGTCAGGTGGACGTATCATAAGAAATCTTGGTTATCAGTTAGAGTCACTTGCTATTGTCGAAAGTATGGATGCTGCAAACGGTACAATACAGTTTCGTGAACAGTAATTTGGTGTCAGAAAATCTTTTGCCCAACATCACATCTGTAATATTACTGTAATACTATATTAAAAGAGGATAAGAAAATAAATGAAAAGTACAAATTCTACTGTTTCGACAGCTAATCTCTATAAACTTGATGGCAAAATTCCAGTTACTCAGGCTATACCATTTGGCTTACAACATATATTAGCAATGTTTGTTGCTAATATTTCACCTATTCTTATAGTGGCAGGTACTTGTAATCTGTCAGCTTCACAAACTGCAATGCTTATTCAGAGTGCAATGATAATTGCCGGAATAGGTACACTCATACAGCTTTTTCCTATATGGCGTATTGGTTCAGGACTTCCAATTGTTATGGGTATCAGTTTTACATTTGTTTCTGTTTTCTGCTACATCGGACCTACGTATGGCTATAACGCAATTGTTGGTGCAATTCTTGTCGGTGGTATTATCGAGGGTGTACTTGGTCTTTTTGCCAAATATTGGATTAAACTTATTGCACCAATTGTAGCGGCAAGCGTTGTAACTGCTATTGGTTTCTCACTTCTTTCAGTCGGTGCCTCATCATTTGGTGGTGGTTCAGGTACAGAGAATTTTGGTTCAGCTAAGAACTGGATTATTGGAACAGTTACTTTATTAAGCTGTATTGTATTCAATATATTTGCTAAATCTTATTTAAAACAGCTTTCGGTATTATTCGGTTTAATTGTCGGCTATATCGTTGCTGCCTGTATGGGTATGATTGATTTTTCTGCATTACAGAATACTTCGTTTATTGCATTACCATCAATTATGCCTTTCAAACCTGAATTCAATATTAATGCAATTATTTCCGTTACATTAATCTTCTTAGTATCTGCAACGGAAACTATCGGTGATACATCTGCATTAGCTGCTTCAGGATTAAATCGAGATGTGACTCTTAAAGAAACATCCGGCTCTATTGCCTGTGATGGTTTTATAAGTGCATTATCATCAATATTGGGTTGCCTGCCAATTACTTCATTCAGCCAGAATGTCGGTCTGGTAGCTATGACTAAGGTTGTCAACAGATTTGCAATCGCTGCCGGTGCTGTTATAATGCTGCTCGCAGGCATCTTCCCATTCTTTGGTTCGTTGCTCGCAACTCTTCCTGATGCAGTTCTTGGTGGTTGTACACTTATGATGTTCGGTAACATTGTCGTAAGCGGCTTACAGATGATAGGAAAATGCGGATATACACAGAGAAATATCACAATTGCTGCACTTTCATTAAGTATTGGAATCGGTTTCACACAGGTACCTGAAATCTTTTCTATTTTTCCAAAGATTGTAGAAACTGTATTTGCTGAAAACTGCGTAGCTGTTGTATTTATAGTCTCTATTATATTAAACCTTGTATTACCTAAAAATATGGACGTAACACCTGCTTCGAAATAACAATGTCCGTCTATGAAACATACACTATTATTTATAAGTGTGTTCCATAGGCGGACATTTAATTTTCACTATACCAGATTTATCTTAACCTTTAAGTCCTCTTGCCTGTCTGTCCATATCTTCAACTACGATATCATATATCTCGCCTAATGATGAACAGTATTCTAATACTTTCCAAGGCTCATTTGTATGAAAATGAATCTTAATTAATTCATCATCACCTACTGCTAACAGGCAGTCACCTTTAAAATTGTTTGTAAAATAATCACTAATGACATCTTCGTCAAGGTCTTTTCCCTCAATTAATAACTGGGTATCATATTTGAATTCTAACATTTGTCCTCCATTCCACAATGCGTATTAAATTAATTCTCTCTTTGGTAATAACAGATTTTACCATTTATGTCAAGCTATAAAGAATATCATTCAATCAAATGTAACAATTTTCTCATTTATGGAGATATCAACTATCTTAGAGATTTCTATTGATGTCTTATTCTCCATAATTATACAGCCATTATCTTCATCTATTTTCCGGACATTTCCTCTGTATTCAAGATATTTTCCTCCTGCTTTCCTATCATCAGGCTTAAAATATCTGATATATACATTTACTGATTGCCGGTTCTTTAGTTTCTCCCTCAATAGCTGCAATTTCATATCTATTTCAGATTTGATATATTCGTCCATATCAGTTAATTCATCTGTAAGCCTTGCAGTTTCATTTATTACCTCTTCATAACCTGTTAATGCCGAAAATGGTGCAAACTGGGCAGCTCTGTCATGAATTGACATCTGCATATGGTTCTTTGAAACGTGATGTGGAAGATTAATTATATCATCATAATTCACGCTTTGTGTCCTCCTATCTGGCTGTTTCTCTCTCTTCCTGTTGCACCCTCTTCAAAGTTAATTCCTTTAAGCATTGAATTTTTACCATATTTATTTTTAACAGTAAGCATAGCTTCCTGTAATTTTCTTTCTTTATCTAATGCAGCTTTTTCTTTCTTCTTCTCTTTTTCTAATGCCTCATAATCCGTAAATAAGTCCATCTGCATATATTCTTCTACTGCATCCTTTACTTCATCTTCATTTACAATTCTATTCGCTGTAATATTTATTCGTCGTACTAGCAGATTATAATCTACTATTTCATCAAATAGCTTTGAAACTGCATTCATGATAACATTTGAAGATGATGTTTTCATCTTAAGATTTGTAGTTCCATGTGCATGTTTAGGTATGGAACGTCCATATCTGTCTATTGTGATTTCGCCCGAATATTTCTTACGTCTGTTGACATCAGTAATATTTTCTATGTCATATCCAATTGTTAAAACTATCTGGTCGGTAAGAAGCCGTTTCTCCACAAGGCTCAATGCTAACTGGTCGCTCATCTCCATTACAACTACCTTTGCTTTATCCATTGTATAAGGACAAGTAAGCACCTGTCCTGCCCCAAGACTCTTTGTCTCCGGCTTATAAGCTTTAATATCTGCAATTGTACAGGGTTCATATCCCCAGCTATGGTCTATCAGCAATTCCGCATTTATTCCAAATAATTTATATAACAATTCTTCATTGTAGAAATCTCCAGCTTCACCAATGCTGCATCGTGCTACATCTCCCATTGTATATATGCCATTTTCTTCTAATTTCTTTGCATATCCTCTTCCAACTCTCCAGAAATCAGTTATCGGTCTGTGGTTCCATAACATTTTCCTGTATTTCATCTCATCTAATTCTGCAATTCGTACACCATTTTCGTCCGGTTCAATATGTTTTGCCACCACGTCCATAGCTACTTTACATAGATACAGATTTGTTGCAATTCCTGCTGTAGCTGTTATTCCCGTATTCTTTAATACGTCCTCAATTATTTTCATCGTTATCTCTTTAGCAGTCATTCCATATATTTTCAGATATCCCGTAATATCCATAAACACTTCATCGACTGAATATATATGAATATCCTCAGGTGCTACGTATTTAAGATAAATATCGTATATTTTCCTGCTATATTCCATATATAATGCCATTCTTGGCCTGGCAACTATATAATCAAGTTCATACTGTGAATTTCTCAATTCTTCTGAATCATATGAACTGCCTGTAAATCTTCCATCCTTTGTTCTGCCACGCCTTATACGGTTGACCTCTTTAACTTTCTGTACTACTTCAAATAATCTTGCACGTCCCGGTATTCCATATGCTTTTAATGAGGGTGATACTGCTAAGCATATTGTCTTTTCAGTTCTTGACCTATCAGCAACCACAAGGTTCGTTGTTAATGGATTTAAACATCTTTCCACACATTCTACAGAAGCATAGAAAGATTTTAAATCAATTGCAATATAAATTCGGTTATTATTATTTATTTCCATCTTTCCATCTCCTCCTATTAATACTAAAGGTGTCTGATAATTATACCAGACACCTCTATATTCGTCTAATGCTTTATATATCTATAGTCTATACAATTTGTACATTTTCTATATAATATTCATCAGATTTATTTTATTCAGATTATAACTGTGGACCTGCTGAAACAAGTGCTTTACCTGCTTCATTTCCTTCGTATTTAGCAAAGTTCTTAATGAATCTGCTTGCAAGGTCTTTAGCTTTTGTCTCCCATTCAGAAGCATCAGCGTAAGTATCACGAGGATCAAGAATTGCGCTGTCTACACCTGGAAGTTCTGTTGGAACTTCAAAGTCAAAGTGTGGAATCTTCTTTGTTGGAGCTTTATTGATGTCACCGCTAAGGATTGCATCGATAATACCACGAGTATCTTTAATAGAGATACGTTTGCCTGTACCATTCCAACCTGTGTTAACAAGGTATGCTTTAGCACCACTCTTCTCCATCTTCTTAACAAGTTCTTCAGCATATTTTGTAGGATGTAACTCAAGGAATGCCTGTCCGAAGCATGCTGAGAATGTTGGTGTAGGCTCTGTAATACCACGTTCTGTACCAGCTAATTTAGCTGTGAATCCTGAAAGGAAGTAGTACTGTGTCTGCTCAGGTGTAAGGATAGATACTGGAGGAAGTACTCCGAATGCATCTGCTGATAAGAAAATAACATTCTTAGCTGCTGGAGCAGAAGATACTGGACGAACGATGTTCTCAATATGATTAATTGGATAAGATACACGAGTATTCTCTGTTACACTCTTATCTGTGAAATCAATCTTACCATTCTCATCAAGTGTTACGTTCTCAAGAAGAGCATCACGTTTGATTGCATTGTAGATATCTGGCTCTGAATCTTTATCAAGGTCGATAACTTTTGCATAACAACCACCTTCGAAGTTGAATACGCCATTGTCATCCCAGCCATGTTCATCATCACCGATAAGTAAACGCTTAGGATCTGTTGAAAGTGTTGTCTTACCTGTTCCTGATAAACCAAAGAAGATTGCTGTATTTTCGCCATTTAAGTCTGTATTTGCTGAGCAATGCATTGAAGCCATACCTTTAAGTGGTAAGTAGTAGTTCATCATTGAGAACATACCCTTCTTCATTTCTCCGCCGTACCATGTGTTGATGATAACCTGTTCACGGCTTGTAATGTTAAATGCTACTGCTGTCTCTGAGTTAAGACCAAGTTCTTTGTAATTTTCAACTTTAGCTTTAGATGCGTTGTAAACAACGAAATCTGGCTCGAAGTTCTCTAACTCTTCTGCTGAAGGTTTGATGAACATATTTGTTACAAAATGTGCCTGCCAAGCCACTTCAACGATGAAACGGATTGCCATACGTGTATCTTTATTAGCACCACAGAATGCATCAACTACGAAAAGTCTCTTATTAGAAAGCTCTTTCTTAGCGATGTCTTTTAATGAAGCCCATACTTCTTCTGAAAGTGGGTGATTATCATTCTTATATTCATCAGATGTCCACCATACAGTGTCCTTTGAATTTTCATCCATTACAATATACTTGTCTTTTGGTGAACGTCCTGTGTAAATACCTGTCATAACATTTACTGCACCAAGTTCACTTTCCTGACCTTTTTCATAGCCTTCAAGACTTGCCTTTGTCTCTTCTTCAAATAATACTTCGTAAGAAGGGTTGTGAACAATTTCAGTTGTTCCATTAATACCATACTTGCTTAAATCAATTTTTGCCATTTGAATCTAACTCCTTTTCTTTAATAGTTAGTAGAAAGTTTTACATCTGCATGTGCAGAATATGTCATTTCTTTCTATCGAAGTCTTTTTTCAACTTCACTCATAATATTATACATTATTACAAAACAAAATCAACAAAAAATCTTGATTTTCTGAAAATTGTTAATTTTTTATCATTTTTATTCTTTTTTTGCACTATCCTTTATTCATTTTATTTTAATTTTTCCTTTTCTTAGGTGCATAATCTTTCATCTCAGTTATCGCCCCACCTGAAACTGCCCACAAATACAGACTTGCTACGCTACAATACGGACTGAAACGTCTGCGATATTTTTCAAATAATTTTCTGTCAATCTTCCTATGATGATATACCATTCGAAGCCCTCTCTGTATTGCCAGATCATCAAAGCTGAAGATATCTGGTCTTTGCAGACAGAATAGTAAAATCATTTCTGCTGTCCATACGCCAATTCCCTTTAAAGAAGCAAGTGCCTTAATGGCTTCTTCATCAGACATCTCTGAAATATCCTGTAAATTAAAGTTTCCACTATGTACCTTATCCGCAAAGTCTTTTATATACTCAGCTTTTCTAAAGCTCATTCCCAAGGACTGTAATCTTGATATGTCTGTTTTATAAATATTTTCTGCATTAACTTCTCCTAACTCATCCTTCAGACGTTGCCATATAGTCTCCTGTGCTTTAGTAGAAATCTGCTGTCCTATGATATGATGTACAACCGATGAAAATAAATCGGTATCTGTTACACGTTCAATGTGTCCAATTTTCTCAATGACCCCACCTAATATTTTGTCTTTACTTTTTAAATATTCAATTTCTTCATCTCCATATATAAAATACAAACCGATTACCTCCAATTTGACTATTCATTTTGATTACATTATCTTATCACTATTTTACAGAAAAATTGAATATTCGCCAAGAGAATACAGAAAAAAGAACGGATAAATGATTACTTCATAACTTCATCATTTATCCATTCTATAATACTTTATATCTTAGAGTTATAGGGCTAATCGTGTTAATGACTAATCTCAGCCATCAAATGCTTTATCCTATAACTCTCTTTATAAAATTACTTCTCTATAAATTTATTTCTTTGTAAATTTTGCCGTAAGTGTTATCTCATCTGTACCATCATCTGGTATTCTAACTTTGCCATCAGTAACTGTCAACGTTTCACTTTCATAACTAAGTGTATATCCATTGCGTTTAATATCAGGCAGTGTTATTATTTCGCCTTTATTTACAAACAGGCTATAATAATTGTCTGTAACACCATCAATGCTTATCTCGATACCAAGAATAATCGTGTTCTCTGTATCTTCGCAATATCTGCCCCAGAAGTAAACATCACTGTCAGGCATAGTATATATTCCCTCTTTGTTGACAAGTGAAATATCTGTCAGACATATCCATGTTTCATTAAACATATATCCATCTTTCTGCGGCAAATCAATATATGAAAACATTTCTTTACCTACAGGAACATCTGAAATAGTACAATATGGTTCAGTTTCACCATCTATTATATAGTAGATATTATGTGTTGCTGTTGTATAAATACATTCCACACTGACATCATTATGTGGCATTATGAATTTATATTCACCATTTTCTTCATAAATATCTACATCATCCGATTTCCAGTAATAAGTATAGCCACTCTTCTGTGGCGGAACCGGAAGTGTCACAACATTCATGTATTGCTCACTTAAAGGACTATCCTCACTTATTGAACCGTCAATTGTGATACTTATATCATAGAATTTAGGTGATGACGTTGCTCTAAATATAACATCATGAGCAGGCATTACAAATTTTCCATCTGTTACAACTATACCATCTGCTGACCATTCCGTAACATCATAATAGTCTTTTACCGGTTTATCAATAACCGGAATTGTATCACCTATTTTTGCAACTTCCTTAGTCTTATAAATCTGTCCGTCAAACTCATAGGTTATATAGCATTTTGTAGTTGTTGCAATTGCAGTTAATCCTGAAGCAGGCATTGTTTCCGGCTGTTTTACTAAAGCACCTGCTGCCCCTGACCATGACCAGCCATTGAAAATATATCCTGCTGCCTCTGAAGGTGCACCAAATACCGGAAGCATATCGCCATAATGATAATTCTTCCTTTCAATAACTGTACCATCAATCCATATTGCAGTAAGTGTTACATCTTTAGTAAGTGTTATTGTGTCATCTGCTCCATAGATATTTCCATCTTCATCTATCCAGCCTCCGAATATATAATCACGCAAATCATCTGTCTTAGATACCTCTGCCATATCTGACAATTTAATCTCTGCTCCGTAAGCTTCAGTTCTTTCATCATTCCCCGTCAGCTTACCACCATTAACATCAAGTTTTAATGTATGTCTGTGTACATTCTTTTTCCAATTGCCAAATATTATCTCAAGTGACAGCCCATCTGCTGATGGAATACTTGATGAACCCTGATACTCAAGAGTATAACCTTCACCCTCAACATTCTGAGGTATATAGTTGTTATATTTCTCAACAAATGCCAGGTAATCATCATAACCGCCTGTAAATGTATCAGTAGTTTCACCATTCAGAAGCTCACCATATGGAGTTGAAACTTTTACAGTATATGTCTTAGGATTTACTTTATAAATTGCTGTAAGTGTTGTAGCATAATCAATTTTAACCTGTTGACCGATACTATAAACCTGTCCTGTTTTATTATCTTTCCAGCCTATCGGCTCGTAATCATTATATTTATCAGAATCTTTTACAGCCCATCTTGAAATAGTCACTTCATAATCTTCTGAGTCAAAGCTATCTAAATAATCATAGAACAGATTTCTTCCATCACCTGCATCAAGATTAATCCTTACATTACGTCTGATAATCGGACGTATTCTAAGGTCTCTATATATAAGCTTATCTAATTCAAATTCTCCAACATTGTAACCATATTGGTCTTCACACCATTGTATAAATTGATATGAAGTTCCTTCCTGCCAGTTACATGCGGCAAATGCTTCATCTAATTCAGACTTTGGTACAGACGTTCCACCATCAACCTTTAATGTCTTATAAATCTTGAACTCGCGTGCTATGTCATCATAATAGAACAAGTCTACATTGTATACATTGGTTTTATATATAGCTTCATAAACCGTATCTTCATATACTTTTGGTAATTGAGACCATAATTTATAAATTGTCTTACCACCATCTGAACTATATCCAAGTAATGTTTTGCCAAGCGGTGTTGCTGCATAAGGCATATCAGGTGATTTACCATAAGGTACTTCCATTTCTCTGACTACCGGCTCTCCATACATTGTCTGCGATTTGAATTTAACTGACATATTTTTTAATGTATAACCGGCTCTGTAATAATAAATTACCTGATGATATTCCTTGTTATAACTATAAAACAATTGTCTTTCTGCTCCATACAAATCAGATGATGTAACCTAACCGAACACAATGCCTTATCAGTAGGAAGTCCGCTCTTAAGATAGTATTTATCTACCTTATAATCGATTTTCTTCATATTATTTGCGGCATATTTAAACATATTATAATATCCTTGTGGCACACCATTTATTGAATACCAGCCACTAAATTTTATATTTTCATTATCGACTATATCCGGAGGTGTTGCATCATCACCAACATTAACAGCTCTTACTTCTGTCGTCCATATGTCTTTATTAACATCATAATAAGTGAAGCTGACTAATGCCTGCGCTCTCTTTGCATGGTATATAATTTCTGTATTATCTTTAGATACCGGAGTAAAATACGGATCACTTTCCCATTCTTCATCCATGTATTTCCAACTGTCTACAGCTCCATTTGTATCAAAACTGCCTGCATAATTTCCAGCCGGTACCTGTCTTGTACCAACAAGTGTTTTTTCTCCATCAACTTCTCTGAAGAAATTAACAGTGTACATCTTACCTATGTCATCAAAATTAACTCTTGATTTATCATACCATATTACTCTAACTGTTTTAGTTGTACTTGCTTTAGAATCAGCAGTCTTTGTAAACTGTAATGTATTGCCATAATAGTGGACCTGAGCTGTACATTCGTCAGAACTTTGCCTATATGATGAATATGGCTGGTCATATGTCAGATGCCTTCCCTGACGGTCATAAACTACTCTGAATCCCTTACCCGAAACTTTTAATGTCACCTTATTCCATGGTATAGTCGCATTTTTATCAAGTACTCCGGTAGTAATATCTACTACCTGTCCGGACATTGGTGAAAGGTCATTCACGTCTATGCTGGCATATGAGCTTCCATTAGAATAAAATACTATTGGCGTTACCGGATCATTTAAGCATACAACAAGTTTCTTATCACCCATTGAGAATAACGGCCACTTACATTCCGGTATCAATGGTGCATCAACTCTTATATTAAATACTTTAGATTCCGCTACCAGATTTACCTCCAGATAAATACCATCTTCTAAATAGAAGCCGCCCATAAGTGTACTATATACTGTATCATATCTGTGGTCAGGTTTTACAACATGATAACGTGCGTATCCATAGATATCAAGATAAGCCCCTACCTGTACTTCGACTCCGACTTCGCCAAGTCGTCTAAGCCCAATAAATGATACTGTAAGCTGACCTGCAATTCCCATCTTAATTCCTGTATATCCGCATAAAGTCAGATCAAAGCTATATCTGTCAGCTCCAATCAGCTTATTCTTGTACATACTGAATTCTTTTTCTTTAGAATTACCATATGCACCCACCTGTCTTGCATCAAGTACAGAAAATTTACTTCCTATACCACCTGCAAAACTCATTTTTACCACAAAATCAAGTTCAAAGTTAAGCTGGAATAATGCTAACGGCTTTGCCGTAGAGAATAATGGCAGTCTGCAAAGTTCTATATAACCGCCTTTCTTGTTAAGCATGTCCTGAACTTCTTTAACAAGTCCCTGAGTATCATTTTCTTTATCACTTCTAAGCATCTTTGTAACTTCATCAGTGATATTTCTATAACTGTTTGCCCCTACAGAACATACAAGTACCTGCAATTCGATATCAGTCTGCGTATACATATTAGCCGCATAGTTAAATTCAAGTTCAGGCGTATCAAACCATTTAAACTCAAATTGCTTATATCCCTGTAAAGATACATTAATATATTCGGTAATGGTAAATGTTGCATCAACTTTTAATTTACCTTTGACATTTCCCTTATAACCGAGTGTAAATGTAATTGCTGTCCAATAGTCAGGATTAGGATATGTAAAATTATTATTTTCTGCCTCTCCTATCTTAACAGATACCTTAAGGTTCTTGCCTAACCTCTTAGCAAGATCAGCAAGTGTATCCTCCTTAGGATGCGCATAATCAGAAAAATCCTTCAGCCTGTCATCATCCAGCGTACTTCCTACCAGTGATTCCCCATCTAACTCTTCTTTTACTGTCTCACTTTCTGCAAGCACAGCTGCAAGTACATAATTTAATTGTTTTGCTCCCTCGCTGTTATAGATTTCCTGTTCAAGTGCTGCAGTATCGATACCATCTACAAGATATTTATTCTGTGCAGGATCAGTAAAATATATATCAACCTTATCATATACATCTTCAACATCACAATCATCTGTCTGTATATAATACTCGTCATCATCCTTTATGCTGTCAATGATTTTAACAAAAAGACAATCGTCCGTAATATTATTTGTACCATCTCCAATACAGATAACATCATCTACTGCAAGCGTATTTGCCTCGTAATAATCTTTCTGAATAATATATTCATATTCATTAGGTGTCTCTGTAAGCTTCGCTTTATCAAGATATTTAATGCCATCCCTAAGCTCTACTATATTAGATTCTTCTTTATATATTTTAAATGTATATTCTGAAACTACTTCATTAAGTCCCTTAAAATGTACCCCATCATTGGCTGTCATACGATACATACAACCCTTTGTATATGGAGTTTCAGGAACTATGGTGTACTCATTTTCACCATTTGGTGTAACCGTAAATCTCTCCGGAGTATCACCTGTATATGCAAAAAGTGTAATAAAACTGTTAATATTATCAGCAGTTATTACTTCATCGCTGATAAGAGTTATCGAATGATTTTCATCGCAATTTTCCTCATAATAAGTTGTATCTTCCACAGGTTCATAATCATCCGAAGAATCCTTAAATGATGCATAAACTGTCATATCTTCATTTACAGGCGTATCTGAAAAGAATTCATCGGTAAATCCTGTGTCGGTAAACCATCCCATAAATGCCTTACCTGCTCCGAAAGACTGTGGAAGCTGTTCTATTGTTCCGCCTTTTTTCACTGTAATTGGCTCAACAGGTGTTCCATCTCCCGTATCAAAAGTTACAGTAACCTCTTCGCCCTCGGAAGGCTCATTGTCTGTATATGCAACCTTTGCAGTTATCGTCTTTTTAACACCATTTACTGTTATATCCTTGTTTGCAATTACACTTCCACCTGAAGCAGTTGTGTTTGTACCATTGTTTGCAAATGCATCAGCAGGTAATATCGAGAATAACATTATCATACATAAAAATATTGAAAATATTTTCTTTAATTTTTTATTTTTAATGCTGAATGCCAAAAATATTATTCCTGATAAAATTGCGAGTATTATCCATATATTACTGTGTGAATCTCCTGTTTTAGGATTAGATGATTTATCAGGTGTTGTTGTCTTCTCATCTGATGTTGTCTGTTCCTGAGTAGTTGTCTCTCCTGATGTCGTTATCTTCTCTGGGGTTGTTGTCCCTTCTGTTGTCAACTCTTCTGATGTTGTCTCCTCTGGAGTTAATTTCTCTATGTACGCTGTTAATTCTGTTATTCTGTCTTTCCCGGCTGCCAGCGAATATTCCCCCTCAGAAAGCCCTCCACTTTTAAGAGTCAATCCATCAGGTAGTGTAATTTCAGATATTATACCACCGACATCATATGTACTGTTATTTGTAACCTTAAGTACGATATTGATATCTTCGCCTTCATTATAGCTGTCCTTGTCCGTAGTCAATACAGCTGATACAAGTGCAGATTCCTGTGCCTGTATCACTGTGGTTACCGCCATCACACATGAAATCGCAAAAAACACTGCTGAAATTAGCCATGCAATTAGTCTTTGCCTTTGCTTTAATGCTTTTCCATTCAATAAGATGCACCTCCTTGATCATTTAAGTTATCTTGTTACCTATAGCTTCTTCAAGTCCTGTTTCTGCCTTTGCTACAATCTCCTCTATCAATTTAGCTGCAACTGAATTAAGGTCAACAGCAAGTACTGCCTCAATAAGGCTATTGCGTTTTTCTGTTGGTACATTATACAATTTAAGACAACAATCCAGATATCTTCTTAGCTTTCTATCTAATGTAAAATACATATCGCAAGGTTTTGCCATAAATCCTCTTGTTATACTTCCCGATGCTATATCCATTTCGTAAAAATCCTTATCCTCTGCATCTGGCATATATGCCGCAAATATATTTTTAATCTGAATAGCTGTACTACGATAGATATATTCAGACGTACTAGGCAATGTATATGCCATAACATATATTTCTCTAAGTGATTCAGATAATTCTGTTATGTTTATCTGTAGTGCCGTTTCGAGGCAATATACCATAAGTGGTTCATGATTTTCGGCAAATGAACGTGCCTTTTCAAACTGATTTTCGAACATTATCTGTGTCAATTTCAAGAGCAATGCCTCTTTATTTTCAAATGCTGCAAAAAAAGATGTTGGTGACATTCCTGCTGCCCTTGATATCTGGGCTGTAGTCGTTTTCTCATATCCTTGTTCTAAGAACAGCTGTATCGCAGCAAGCAACATTTTATTGCGTCGTGCTATCCCTTTAGGTTGTAGTCCTTTCAATGTATTTTCTCCTTTTGATTGTAATTATGAGTTTAGTTTTGAGTGTACTCAATTATAACATTTTCTACCAAAAATGTAAATATCTATTGTAAAGAAATGATGAATTAACAATATTTTACACTACTTTTATATCGAATTATGCGATATTTTTTTCAAAAGAAAAAGGTAGCTATCGAAATGATAACTACCTGATACTTCTTGATTTATTCAATTGATTTTATTTTTTCGCAGTGCCCTCAATCTTCTGTGACTCACCTATAATTACAATCGGAATGTAATACACTTAGACCTCTGTTTCTCCTCCGACTTTTTTCTCTTCATCCTTCTGTTGTAAATAAAACATAGCTTTTTGTGTTTCTATCTCTTCTCTCAGTTCTTCTTCAGTTGGTAAATATAATTTATATTTGCTGGCAAATAATTGCTCATTACCATGTAAAATCGAATATCTAGCAATGTCTTCATCCGTCTCAGAACACAGTACAATACCCAGTGTCGGATTGTCATCTGGAGATTTCTTTAATTCATCATACATGCGAATATACATATCCATCTGCCCTACATCCTGGTGGGTAATACGTTCCGTTTTCAAATCTATAAGTACAAAGCATTTCAAGATATAATTATAAAAGACCAAATCTATATAATAATCCTGTTTTTCTGTATGAATATGTTGCTGTCTTGCTACAAATGCATACCCTTTTCCCATTTCCATCAAAAATTTTTGCAAATTACTGATTATACTTGTCTCTAGTTTCGTCTCATTAAAAGATGTATCTGGTGTTAAGCCCAAGAACTCCACTACTACAGGATTTTTTATAAACTCAAGTTTATCATTCTGATATGAGGATGTCTTTTCTTTCATTTCAGACTCTACAGCATTCTTATCCTGTGATTGAAGCATACGATAATAATACTGGGTATCAATATTTCTCTGTAAGGTACGAACACTCCATGTCTGCTCATAAGCTTCTTTCTCATACCATTTGCGAGCTGTTTCATCATGAACTTGAAGCAAAGTACGATAATGCGACCATGATAAACACATATTAGATTTTCCACACGCTGTGTGGAAAATCTCTGGAAAGCATTTATAGAATCTGTAAAAACTATAAAGATTTGTTTTTGTAAACCCTTTTCCATATTTTGTTGTAAGTTCCCTTGACAATCTTTTAATAACTTCAGCACCATATTCTGCACGTTGTTCACTAGCTAATTCTTCTTCTGCAATTCGATATCCAATCAGCCAATTCCTTTGCGTTAATATCATATTTACAGTACGGTATGCCTCTTTTTGAGATACTTCAATAATATTTTGTACATCATTTAATATGTTGTCTGTTTTTTCAAAATTATTCATAATAGCATTATTTACACTATTCATAATTTCATTCATCGGTCTGCTCTCCTTTCAGTAGATTATAAATCTGCCATATTTTCTATATAAATCCATTGTATATGTAGGTTTGATAGTCTGGCTCTGATTTATCTAATCATTACAATTTATTTTGATAATTCTCTAACTTAATGAAAATTCTAACTACATTTACTTATCTATATTGCAACCTAAATGCTCAATTACTTCTTTTCTTCCTCTTTTGTATCAGAATCTATAAGCATTTTATATCTTTCAAAAGACATTGACCTAAGAATTCTTATGTTAAGCTTGACATTACTATTTTCAAATACTTTTCCCGCCACATCAATTAGCCAACCAAATAATAGTAAAGCAATAACATTTCCTATTAATACATCATTTACTTCACCTCTACTGTTATCAGTAATTATTGTTGCACACATACCAAGCAAAAATGTTATTGAAATTTGAAGCCATCTTAAAGCGCCACTACCATATTCATTAAATAAATATTCTAAAATAACACTTACTCCTGCTTCTTCATTCTTTATTAACATTTCTTTTGCTAATTCAAAGCCTGCTTCACATTCTGACAAATCTGCATCTTTTATAGTATCTCTTACTTTCCTTGCCGCTTCACGTTGCTGTTCTACTTTGTATGCTATATTTTCTTTTTCAAAATTTCTAAATTTCATTTCATTCTCCTTATCCTTTAAGTACCTATAAGTGGTTGACAGACACCACAAACCTCATAAATATTTCATTTCTTATTAAAATAGAACCATCTAAAGATGACTATATCTCTTATCTTTTGCATAATCGTATCATTTTGCCAGTTCCTCATAAGCCTCCATATTTTGTTTAATAAAGCACTCCGAAATTGCAAATACATCTTCTGTTGATGCAATTTTTTCCTGTTCCGCTTTACTAAAATCAATAGCCTGTGTATTAGAAACCATTGTATTAGTATCAACTGACATAATATCCACCTCACTTATCCATATTCTATATTACTGAATAATTATGTTACTTTTTAACCCCTTTGCAAATTTTTTAAATTCAATTATTTTCTAAACTTATACTTAAAAACAGTCAATTTATACAATCGACCGTTTTCCATTGCTCATTTTACTTCTAGCATCAACAAAACATCTGATTCATAATATCTATATTATTCAGTTACCAAAACTAAAGCCAAAATATACTATATTGATAGCAATCTCATAAATTCTTCTAACTATGCATTACCCTTTGGCATAACTGGCATATCAAATTCATTTAATCCTCCAGCTTTTTTGAGTTTTTGAATCTTTGAAAAACTTTCTTGATTAAAACTACACCATGTTTCCAAATTATAAAGGACATTTATCTTTATACAGGCATCTTGATGATTTTGTAGCGACTCATAAAAATTAATGCCATCCTCAATTATTACTGCATACTCATTTTTATCCTTAATTGTTCTGATATCCTCAGTCTCCTCAAATACTTTCTTTGTTATAAAATTTCCTGACTGTGGTATCTTGCCATATTCAGGATACTTTATACATTTTATTTCTTCTTCCTTTTCAGCAGTAATTCCATATATTAAACGAAATAATTCCCTATCATGTGATACAAAATCCAATGTAATATTATTAGGAAGTGAATCCTTGCAAACCACAAGTACTTGCTGTATCTGTTGTTTCATCGTTTCAATCATATCACTCAATTGATTGAACTCTGGAGATTTGTAATCATCATCTCTATGCGCACAATTCTTATCACGTTCATAATAAATCGCCTCAATCAGCTTGTCTTCACAAATTTTCTTTTTGTTTTTAGGATGTGATTTATCAAGTACAACACAGCAGTTTATGTAGAATTCTCTCCTTAATTCCTCAATTTTTCGTCTAAGGTTAAGATTGCACACCTTATCAATGTTTTCTTCTATAAAAAGAATGCTATCCACATTCTTTTTTGCATCAATCAAATACTTTGCCATACTCCATTTATCTATGACAATACACCTCCTCGCACAATTCAATTTACTTGATAAGCTGGTCACAAAATGGTAAAAACTCCTCTATCTTGGCAACGATACGCTTCTGCTCCTCAAGTTGTGGGAGTGACACTATAACATTACTTAGTTCCTTAGCAGGAAGTTGTTTTACTGCAGTTCCTGTTGTTTTCAATTTAATTATTTCAAAATAGTATGGTGATTTTAATACACTATACAAATATTCCACACTGTCTTTACATATAGAACTTAATATTACCATTTGCGCACATATAGATCCTGTATTAGGGGTTTCATCTGATTTGAAAATTTCAACCTTTCCTACAGAACCTCTTAACAGGCAAACAAAATCCTCATATTTAAGTTTTCCATTCCCTAATACATTAAATTTTTCTTGACTGATGTACCTAACATTATCATAAGACAAGTATTTTTCGCCCATATCTTTTGCACCAAAAAAGAAATTCCATTTTCTACATAGTCTGACTCTACAGGGTATTTGCTACTTCTATCTCCATTTTGCAATATAGCAAGCTCTCCTAATCTCACCCATTTCCAACTACTAGGAATCTCAAAAGGAATTTCATCCTCAGTAATCTCAGGCAATGGCTTTTCTTTCTTAATCTTGCCATCCTTGATAAGCTGGGTTTTCTCAGCAACAATCTGCTCATAAAGCTCATCGGCAGTTCCTTCTTCTGGTTGTTGTTCCACAGCTTTCCCTGCATAGCCATTTGCAAGATACTCTTCTTCATATCCTCTGGGAATTTTTTATTAAATGTTTCCAACTTCGTATAAGCCTTGTCATACTGGTCAATATATTGAAGAATTCCCTCTATCTTGGCAACAATGCGATGCTGCTCTTCAAGTGGCGGGAGTGGTATCAAAGATATAACTATTTTTTCTTTTGATATGTTTGGTTGTGCACCTCCGGCTCCCATTTTAATATAATTTCTTCTTTGTGACATCAAATAATAAAATAGGTACTTATTCATAACACAACTATATGGTATACAAGCACAACATGCTTGATTAGTAGTTGCCTCAATTTTAAGAATACCAAGCATCACTCAATTACAGGACTCTCCCACATCCAATTCTTCAGCTCTCCGCTTTTGCTAGCAGTTTCTCAAAAAGCAAATTCAGATTGGTATGTCTATGTAACGAATTCTTATCTTCTTTAATATAATTCCAAGATTCGTCATAACTCATACCTTTTACTGCTCCTGGATCATCAGAAATTTCTTTAACGAACCCTTCGACATCACCAATATACGTTCTTGCAAATGTATCAGCTAATGAACGTTTAATACGATAGTCTAAATTAGCTGATTGATGAAGGTAATGATCCAAATTACAAGAAACATAGTATACCGAATACGGAACTGTTTTCTGCTTAACCTTTATATTTTTGCAAGAACTTAAATAATCCAAATTCTCACTTTTTTGCTCGTTTCTCTTAACAATCTTATCCACATCCAAACAAGCAATTTTATCATCCTTATAAAATGGAGAATCTTCTTCAGATAACGATGAATCTAAAACCACACATTCATCTGGGATATAAGCCCCATCTGTATCGACAATTTGAATTATCTCTGAAATGTCCTTTGGTAATATTTTCTCTTTATCAAAGAAATCATCTAGGAATAATTCATAAATCGCTTCTTCGATGTTGCTTGGATGTACCCAGTAACGCTTTCCTTGCTTATTCACATAATTTGTAGATGTGATATCTCCGCCCTTTTCTTCCTCTTCTTTTCTAATTATAGGAAAATAGACTTCAATATCCTCATCTATCTCATCATATAATTCAGGAATGGCAAGTTGAAGCGCCTCTCGATCAGATTTACCTTCTACAAGGAACAAAACAATCTTTCTCTTTGGTCTTTTTCCCATTAACGTTCTCCTCCTGCCTTCTTCAACGCAGCAATTATCTTAAAGCGCTTGGTTTTATTGTATATTCCTTCTTCCTGCTCACATAGAATTATTTCTCTAAAGTATGTGTCTCTCAAATTATTTGTAGCAGAAATATTTTTCAGTCTAATATATCTGTTATCTGGATTAGTCGTTGTAAAGTATAAGAACTTTTTATCAATTACTTCCAATGGTCTGAGATTATGAGAAGTAAAGATAAACTGTCCTCTTCCAGACTCCTCAAGTGCCTGAAGGATTTCTCCAAGTAAGTATTCGAAAATGCCTGCATCAAATTCATCAATTGCAACAGTGACCGACTTCTGATTGAATGCTGCAATGATCAAACTTAATACAGAAATAATCTTTCGTACACCATCAGACTCATCTCTAAGTGGCAATTCTTTTCCATCTCTATAAGCTGTCAACATCATTACTGTTGCCGGATTGCCATCTTTGTCCAATGTTTGCGAAAGTTCCTTAAATCCGATAGCTAAACCTGGTACCAATTGACCTAACACCGAACTAATATTATTTAAATCAGCCCTTAAATCTTCCACCATTTCTGCTGGAATAACTTCCGGTCTTTTTGCATTGAACATCATCTGCCCATCAGTTGTATATATAGGAAGCGCAAAATTAAGGCGAATTAATCCCGAAGACTTTGTATCAATCACATATAGATAATGACGTGCATACAGTCTCAACTCTACAAGCACCCTAAAGAAAACAGACTTATCGTCATTTTCCGAAAACAGTTTCAGCGTGTCATGCATAAAAATAAAAGACCGAGACTTGCTACGTGCAAGTTGTTTGTTTACTTCTAATGCAACCAATACCTTTTTCCCGCCACCCGCAATTTCTTTTCTTTTAGTTGTTGGTACAAAGGCATTTTCTTCTGAAGAAGTATCAATTATCACCTGACATTTAGATGCGTCTTCCCATAGTAATGAAAACTTCTCATCAAAAATAATAACCTTGGAGTCTTCATCCGGAATATCGAACTCATCTGGTGCGCCCTTATATTTTTCATCTATCTCTTCCTTAGACAATGCAGCACTGGACATGCAGAATGAATAGGCCGCCTCTCGTATAACTCCGTTTTCATATTGCAAATCAAAAACAAATTCCAATTTAGCAAAATCCTTACCAACCGCAACGCAGTCAGCATATACGCTAGGCACGGAAGCTCCAGCCATAAGCCCTTTTAAAATGGAAAGTGCTTCGATAAAAGATGTTTTTCCAGATCCATTCTGTCCATATATGCCTAAAATGTCCGATTCTGTATCGCATGGAATGAATTCACGACCACAATTGAATGTAATCATCCCATGTCCAACACTCTTAAAATTATCTAATACTACTTTTTTTATTCTTACAGTCGGTAAGTTATTACCATGCTCTTCAGTAATAAATGACTGTTCTGTAATTTGTCCCATTGTGTTCACCTTTCCGTAAATACTTTTACCACTATAATGCATTATACACCTTCCTTATAAAATGTCAAGCAAATCCTCGTTTTTGTATTTTTTACTTGTTTTTTCTATTTTGATTGCACTTTTGATGTGATTCTATTTATAAATATATGCCTCTAACTCAAAAAAATACCTGGAATCGTCGACCAACTTCCCAGATATTCCTAAATATTATTTCCTTCCGCCCATCTGCCACTTATCATGGCTCTTAATCCCTCTCACCGCCTGTCTCAGCGTATTCGCTCTGCCATGCTGATGATATGGATGTGAAAACTTATGCTTATGTAAAATAACCACTAAGTCCTCTCCCGGATACTCTGGATTATGAAGGTGACAGTAATGTCCAGTATTTCTGGACATTACTGTCACATCATAATCATCAACTGATATGATATTAAAATATCGGGGATCAAGGCACTTCAAATCTTCTGCACTGAACAACCGAAGCCTCATTCCCTTCAAACCACGCAGCCAAAGCCTGCTCCACAACTGCTTCCATCTGCTTTGAATCCATTCCATCAAAATACTTACTACCGATAGACTTTGGAAGCCTAAAGATTACACCGTCATTGCCATCCGTGTGCTTCACCTGCAACGTTTCAAGGATTTCTGCCATCTTCTCTTCTGTCAGATTTCCGGATGCCTTACGAAGCTTTTCTGCGTATACAGGCTTCACCTTAAGTCCCTGACGCTCCACAATATTCCAAAGCTCTGCTGCTCTTCCTCTGTGAGATAAGACACATCCACTGCTGCCAACAGAGCAATCTTGTTTTTGCCCATCATATCCTTAAATGGCTGAATCAGATGATTGAGTCGCAGATACCTTGCCGCATTTCTGCTTGAAAAGCCATATTCGGAAGCTGATCTACCCCCAGCATATTATAATTTATTTTGGTAATTCTCTAACTGGTGGAAAATACCAACTACATTTACAACATCATCTCTCACATCGAAAATGATAATATAATTCATCTGTGGCACAACTGCTTCTCTATACCCTTTCTTTACAAGATATGAATCCCTACATTCTGCAAATTGAAAAGGATTGACCTCCAATCTATCATAGATTACATCTATACAATCTAACAAATGCTTCGCTGCCTGTTTATTCTTTAATCGATAAATCAAATGATATATAAGATTATCAAGCAATTCATCAGCATGCTCTGTAACATTTAATTTATAAGCCATACTTTGCCCTCGTTTCTCTAAGTGCTGTTCTGGCATCCTTTACCTGTCCTGCCTCTATCTGCTTTTCAGATATCTCTATATCTCTGTACATGGCAATCTGTCTCATTGTTGACTCATAAATCTCCATGCTCATAATTACCATATCACCATAGCCATTTTTCGTAACATAAATTGGCTCCTCTGTCTTATGGCACATATCAGATATCTCCGATGTATTCTTCAAGTCTTTAATTGGAATTATTTGTGGCATAATATACACCTCCTTATTTATGGTTTAATTATACCATAATTATGTCTTTTTTCAACCTCTTTTATTCATAAAAATCACATTAAAAACAGAATAACCCATCAGAATTTTAGAATAATTTCTTGACCTGAAAACTACATAAAAATACCAATACAATCACATATTTCACATCTTCCTGAAAATACCCGTTATTCGACAACTACACATAAAAACCATAACCAATCAACATTTGAAGTTTTTAAAATGCTTTCTATGCTGGACACCTGCAAGAAATATTCATTCACAAATAACAACCAGTATTGCTTGATACACCTGATATCCAAAATTACCGATAGTTGTATGCAGTTTTTCAACCATATCTCCATTACAGCCTCCGCCAAATGGATACTGTACAGAATAGACTGCCACTTCTACTAGTCCTATCTGGCATCAACAGTTCTGTCTCTACACAAATATCATATCCCTGAATTTAACAGAAGCCAGAATACAACATGCATATTCCACTGTAGAAAAACATTCTAATGAAATAAACTCTATAGATACATTATTTGACCTTCTAAATTTTAAAGAGAAGTCAGCTCAAACTCAACTAACTACAGGACTTTTAAATTTGTATATGAATGCAAACAATAAAATTAACTAAAGTTAACCATAGGTCTATAAATAAATACATCCAAACCAAAAAATAAGGGTGTACAGTGCATCTAAACTATATGCTCAAAAGAAAAACGGTCGATGACATATGTCAAAGACCGTTTCAATTACGATTTTATTTAATCCTCATTCATCTTCGCTAACTTAGCAGCCTGGTCAGCTGCAATACAAGCATCAATTATCTCCTGAATGTCTCCATTCATAATCTTATCTAACTTATAAAGTGTAAGACCGATTCTGTGGTCTGTAACTCTTCCCTGTGGGAAGTTATAAGTTCTGATTTTCTCTGAACGGTCACCTGTACCAATCTGGCTTCGTCTTGCCTCAGCCTCAGCATCATGGGCTTTCTGACATTCAATATCATATAATTTAGAACGTAATAAAGCAAATGCCTTAGCTTTATTCTGTAACTGCGATTTTTCTGTCTGGCTGTATACAACAATTCCTGATGGAAAATGTGTTAAACGAACCGCTGAATCGGTTGTGTTGACACACTGTCCACCATTACCTGAAGCACGCATAACGTCGATACGGATATCTTTCTCATCAATCTGGACATCGACTTCTTCGGCTTCCGGCATAACTGCAACTGTAATTGTAGATGTATGGATACGTCCGCCTGATTCTGTCTCCGGTACACGCTGTACACGATGCACACCTGATTCATATTTAAGAACTGAATAAGCACCCTGACCTGTTACCATAAATGTAACATTCTTCATTCCGCCTATTCCGATTTCTTCACATTCCATTAATTCAACTTTCCAGTTCTTGCTTTCTGCATAATGCACATACATACGATAGATTTCATAGGCAAATAATGCTGCCTCATCTCCACCTGCACCTGCACGAATCTCCACGATAACGTTCTTGTCATCATTAGGGTCCTTTGGAAGTAAAAGAATCTTAAGCTGTTTTTCTAATTCTTCAATTCTTGCTTTAGCTTCATTTAATTCCTCTTTAGCAAGTTCTTTCATCTCTTCGTCACTCTCTTCATCGAGAATGGCAAGACTGTCCTGTACAGTTTCCTTGCATTTCTTATATTCTTTATATGCTTCAACAATAGGTGCAAGGTCTGCCTGTTCTTTCATAAGCTTTCTAAATCTGGCCTGATCATTTGCAATTGACGGGTCATTAAGCTCAAGCATTAACTCTTCATATCTTCTTACAAGATCATCTAATCTGTCAAACATAAATCTGTCTCCTTTTTCCTGTTACAACTCTGTCATTTCCTGACAAATCTTTTAGTACCTCTATATCAGTAAACCCTTTTTGACGAAGCAGTTCCTTAACCTGCTCGCTCTGGTCATATCCGATTTCAAATATAATGTAACCGTCTTTTTCCATATATTCCTTACATTCATCAATTATTTTTCTGTAGAATTTAAGTCCGTCTGCATCACCATCTAATGCCATTCGTGGCTCGTATTCCCTTACCTCCGGCATAAGCTTTTCTACTTCTTCTGACTTAATATATGGTGGGTTTGATACAATAATATTATATTTTCCCTTGATATTAGTAAATAAATCGCTTTTTTCAAAATGTACATTGTCCACCTTATTCAAATTCGCATTTTCATTAGCTACCTCTAATGCTTTTTCTGACAAATCCGAACCTGTTACTTTCGTATTTGGACACATTTTCGCAATGGATATAGCTATACAGCCACTTCCCGTACACAAATCAAGCACATTTACATCCTGTTTATCCACATAATAATCAGCACCGATGACTTCAACCGCTTTTTCAACAAGCAGTTCGGTGTCCTGACGAGGAATCAATACATTTTCATTCACCTTAAATGGCAAACCCATAAATTCCCATTCTCCAACTATATATTGAAGTGGATAATGTGTCATTCTCTTCTCAATTGCCTGAAAATACTTCTCTTCAATATCTAATGGTACTTCATCATGCATTTTGATAAAATACTCCGTCCTTGATATATCACATATTTTCTCTACGAGAATCCACGCATCATAATCATGGTCATTAATCCCTGATCTAAATAGTTTCAATTGTCCCTGTTTTACCAATTCTGCGTACTTCATACTTCCTCCGCCTATTGATTCATATAACAGTTATTGATTAGTTTCTTCACTATTTTCTGCTAAAAATGTTCTCCAGTCGAATACTGCTTCGACTGCCTTAATTGCCACTTCTGCCATTTTCTCATCCGGCTCTTTAGTTGTAAGCTTCTGTAATGCCATACCCGGCGCACTTACTATATCCACTAATTTACCCTCATGTTGTCCGGCAAATCTAAGCACTTCATAAGATACTCCTGCAATAACAGGTATCATTAATATTCTTACTACTATCTTCATAACCGGCTGCTGAACCGGAATAAGAATAAAGAATATAATACTGATTGCCATTACAAGGAATAAGAAGCTCGTTCCACATCTCTTATGCAGTCTTGAGCTTTTTAATACATTATCTACATTTAATTCCATACCATGTTCAATACAGTTAATACATTTGTGTTCTGCACCATGGTACATAAATGTTCTCTGTATATCTTTCATTCTCGATATTAAGAATATATATATAAGAAATAATGTAATTCTTATCAATCCCTCGATTAACGAAATTATTGTATACGAAATAATATGGAAATGTTTCTTAATTAAATCAGAAGCAATGCTTGGCAATACTACAAATAAACCAATCGCAATAAGTGCCGCCACAATTACCGTTATCGTCATTACCGCACTTTCTGCTTTCTCCTTGAATAAAGAATCGGCAACTTTATCACCTTTCTTTACTTCTTCTGTTTCCTCTTCTTCATAAAATTCAGCCGAAAACATAAGAGTTGACATTCCTATGATTAACGAATCTATAAAATTAAATACACCTCTAATAAAAGGCAGATTAAGTATTTTATTACCTTTCGTTATTCCTTTGTATTCTTTAACACATACTTCTATTTCCTGATTAGGTTTTCTGACAGCTACGGCATATTTGTCTTTATTCTTCATCATTATGCCTTCTAATACTGCCTGACCACCAATTCCTGATGGTTTCATTATGTCACCTCCCTGATGTGATTATTATATCATATCTTTTATGATAAAAATAGAGGCTGTCACAAGAAATTCCATTCATTAAAATAGAACATTCATGCGACAGCCTCTATAACTATTACTTATTTATTATCTGCCATACCATATTTACGATTGAACTTATCAATACGTCCACGAGCAGATGCAGCTTTCTGCTGACCTGTGTAGAATGAGTGACATTTTGAACAAATTTCTACGTGGATATCTTCCTTAGTTGATCCTGTTACGAATTCATTACCACAGTTGCAAACAACCTTTGCCTGGTAATATGCTGGATGTATACCTTCTTTCATTTCATTTCACCTCTTTACAAATTAATGATATGCAAATGGCTTTCGCCAATCATATTCTAAAAACAGCTTTTATATTGTAGCATATATCAATTTTTAATGCAAGCACTTTTTAATCATCTGTATAAATTCTCTGTTATTTCTTGTTCTTGCAAACATATCCAGTATTTTTTCTACTGCATCATCAGGTTTCATACCATTTGTAGCCTTTCTTATAAGATATACAGCTTCCGCTTCTTCTTTAGAAAGCAATAAGTCATCTCTACGTGTACCTGATTTAAGAATGTCAAGTGCCGGAAATACTCTCTTCTCAGATAATTTTCTGTCTAATACAAGTTCCATATTACCTGTACCCTTAAATTCTTCGAATACAACATCATCCATCTTACTTCCTGTATCCACAAGTGCTGTAGCTAATACGGTAAGACTTCCGCCCTCTCTCATATTTCTTGCTGCGCCAAAGAATCGCTTTGGCATATGAAGTGCTGCTGGATCAAGACCTCCTGATAAAGTTCTTCCTGATGGTGGAACTGTCATATTATAAGCTCTTGCAAGTCTTGTAATACTGTCTAACAGAATTATTACATCTTTCTTCATCTCGACAAGTCTCTTGGCTCTCTCGATAACCATTTCTGAAACTCTCTTATGATGCTCTGGTAATTCATCAAATGTCGAGTAGATAACTTCTACATTATCTCCCTGAATCGCTTCCTTAATATCTGTTACTTCCTCAGGTCGTTCATCTATAAGAAGAATTATCATATGCATATCAGGATTATTTATCTGGATAGACTTAGCAATCTCTTTTAATAATGTAGTCTTTCCGGCTTTAGGCTGTGATACAATCATACCTCTCTGCCCTTTTCCTATCGGAGAAATAAGGTCAACTATTCTCATAGCCATATTCTCACTGCTAGTCTCCATTCTCAATCTCTTATTAGGAAATATAGGTGTAAGTTCTTCAAAATTTGGTCTGCCCATAATCTCATCAGCTAATATTCCGTTTACTTTATTCAAATGTGTCATCGCACCGAATTTCTCGTTTATATTCTTCTGGCGCATATTACCATTTAATATATCACCTGTTTTTAACCTAAATCTTCTTATCTGAGATGGCGAAACATATACATCATTTTCGCCCGGCAGGAAATTCTCACATCTGATAAAGCCATATCCGTCTGGCATTACCTCTAATATTCCCTCTGCAACTGGCTCTTCTTCCTTAATCTCCGGTTCTGGATTTTCCTCTATAATAAATTCAGACTTTGGCTCAGTATTATCCAATTTGGAATTTGTTCCATTTGTTCTGCCATCCTCTGTTTTAACTGATGATTTATTCTCTTTATTATCTGATTTTGAAACCGATTTCGCTTTCATCTTATCTGCACCTTGCAACTCACTTTCCTTAGCCATCTTCATTCCAGCAGCTAAAATCTGTTCAATCAGTTCTGTCTTTTTTAATTTCATTACATATTTAATATTCTGACTTTTCGCAATTTCACGTAACTGAGTTACTGATAAAGTTTCTAATTTTTCTCTCATACATTTATTGTGGCACATTCATATATGCCATTATCCTCCTAAATATATTAAATTATAATAACGGGATTGTATCTGATTATAGATTATTTAATCAGACTTAATGATTCTCATGATTTGCAAAACACATTATACACCAATGTTTTCAAAATTGGTAGTATAAATTTTCTAAATATTATGATATTATAGATTATATATGGTTTCTATATATGTTTCTGCATTTAGCGACCACTTATCAGGATAAAAATAAATATACGGAAATGGAGATTACAATGACAACTAACGAAAAAGCGTTAAAGCTTCATGAAGAATGGAATGGAAAATTAACTACTGAACCAAAATGTACAATTGCTTCAAGAGAAGACCTTGCTCTTGCATATACACCGGGCGTTGCTGAACCTTGTAAAGTGATTGCCGAAGATAAAGAAGCAGCATACAAATATACTATTAAATCCAACACAATTGCCGTTGTTTCAGACGGAAGTGCCGTTTTAGGGCTTGGTAACATCGGACCATATGCCGCTATGCCTGTTATGGAAGGTAAAGCCGTATTATTCAAATCTTTTGGTGATGTTAATGCATTTCCAATATGCTTAGATACACAGGATACTGAGGAAATTATTAAAACTGTTGTAAATATCGCACCTGCATTTGGCGGTATTAACCTTGAAGATATTTCAGCTCCAAGATGTTTTGAAATCGAGACAAGACTCAAGGAACTCTTAGACATTCCTGTATTCCATGATGACCAGCATGGTACAGCAATCGTTGTTCTTGCAGGTATTATCAACGGACTTAAGATTACTGGTAAATCTAAAGAAAACTGTAAGGTAGTAATAAATGGTGCCGGAAGTGCAGGAATCGCAATTACTAAATTATTATTAACATATGGCTTTAAAAATGTTATTATGTGTGATATCAACGGAATTATTAACGAGGAGTCACCTAATTTAAACTGGATGCAGAAATCAATGTTAGATGTAACTAATCCCGACAGACTTTCAGGTACTCTTAAAGATGCCTTAGTTGGTGCTGATATATTTGTCGGTGTTTCTGCTCCTAATATCGTTTCTGCCGAAATGGTTGCTTCAATGAATAAAGACTCTATAATATTTGCAATGGCTAATCCTGTTCCTGAGATTATGCCTGATGTTGCCAAGGCCGCAGGTGCAAGAATCGTGGGTACCGGCCGTTCAGATTTCCCTAACCAGGTTAATAACGTAATCGCATTTCCAGGAATATTTAAGGGTGCTTTAGAGGGACGTGCTTCACAGATTACAGAGGATATGAAGTTAGCCGCGGCACATGCAATCGCCAACTTAGTTCCTGATGACAAATTATGCGACGAATTTATTCTTCCTGAAGCCTTTGATCCTGATGTCAAAGATGCAGTTGCTAAGGCAGTTATGGATAACATTAAACCTGATGGCAGAAATATACACGCTTAATAAATATTATCGTGAGCGTTTCGGGCAAAAAGTGTATAAACTGTCTCTTGACGGTGGTATGACCTGTCCTAATCGCGATGGTACTTTAGATACACGCGGGTGCATTTTCTGTAGTTCGGGAGGTTCCGGTGATTTTGCCGCCTCCCGTTTTTTATCCGTTAAGGAACAGATAAACGAAGCAAAGAGTCGCATTTGCAATAAGATTACAGACGGTAAATACATAGCCTATTTTCAGGCATATACCAATACTTATGCCCCCATTGATTATCTTAGAAATATATTTTATGAGGCTGCATTCTGTGATGACATCGTAGGATTATCCATTGCCACAAGGCCTGACTGTTTAGGCTCCGAAGTTTTAGAATTACTTGACGAACTTAATTCAAAGATTCCGGTATTCGTAGAATTAGGCTTACAAACAATCCATAAAGAGTCAGCACATTTCATAAGACGTGGCTATGAACTTGAAGTATTTAACTGCGCTGTCGCTAATCTCCATAGAATAAATATCAATATTGTAGTTCACCTTATATTAGGGTTACCAAATGAGACTTTTTCTGATATAATAGCCTCTGTACGTTATCTTAACAACCTGCCTGTTAATGGAGTCAAATTACAGCTATTGCATATTTTAAAAAATACCGATTTAGCTGACTATTACCTTAATAAAGAAAATGATTTTCATACATTATCACTAGAGGATTATACCATACTGTTATCTGAATGTATCGAGAATCTCAGACCGGATATCGTTATCCACAGAATGACAGGTGACGGCAACAAGAAAGAACTTATAGCTCCTTTATGGAGTGGAGATAAAAAAAGGGTATTAAATTATATTAATACCTACTTTACTAAAAACAACATTATCCAGGGAAGGAAGTACAGAAAAAATGGCACTTGAGTCATCAACACTTTATAAACTAATTATATTATATATGCTGAATAAGGTTAATTTTCCATTAACTAATTCGCAGTTATCAGAATTTTTTCTTGAGAAGAATTATACAACCTATTTCACATTCCAGCAGGTTATAACTGAACTTGTGGACTCACATCTTATAAGTGTAGAAATCGTCCGTAATTCTTCTTACTATCATATAACCTCTGATGGCAGCCAGACCCTTGGTTTCTTCGTTAATAAGATTCCTGGAGCCATCGTAGATGATATGGATATCTATCTTATGGAGAACAAATATGAACTTCGAAATGAAGTCGGAACAATCGCTGATTATTATAAGTCTACTAATCAGGATTACATTGTACATTGTCAGGTTAAAGAGGGTGAGGGAACTTTAATAGAAATCAACCTTTCTGTTCCTACAAAAGAAGAGGCATCTTCCATGTGTAACCAATGGAAAGATGCCAGTCAGCAAATCTATGCATTTATTATGAAGTCACTGATGAAATAAAATCAAGAATTTCTTCTCTTCCCTGCTTTGTTTTAGCAGAAAACGGTAATATAACCGTATCAGGCAGCACATTAAGACCTTGTCTAATCATCTTAATGTGCTTATCTTTTTGACTTCTGTTAATCTTATCTAATTTAGTTGCTATAATAACAGGTTTATAGCCATTGTAAACTATCCACTCATACATATTTCTGTCATTAGCAGATGGCTCATGTCTGATATCAATAAGAAGCATCACAGCTTTAAGCTGCTTAGAGATCTTTAAATAATTCTCTATCATTGCGCCCCATTTCTGCTGCACTTCCTTCGATACTTTTGCGAATCCATAACCCGGTAAATCTACAAAATACAATTCTTTATTAACATTATAGAAATTAATTGTCTGTGTTTTACCCGGCTCCTGTGATGTTCTCGCAAGAGATTTTCTGTTAAGCAATCCATTTATTAATGAAGATTTACCAACATTTGACTTACCCGCAAATGCTACCTCAGGCATCTGATTATCAGGAAGTACACTGGTAATTCCACATACTGTTTCTAATTCTGCATTCTTTATAATCATATTCTAAATTCCTCTCAGGTTTCTATTTTATCCTGTTATAATTCTTTTATTATGCACTTATTTTACTTTAAGCCGGCTTTACTAAGACTTTAATCTTCTTAAACCGGCTTTAAATATTTAAAAATAGCTTATTATTTTATGCCTTAAATCTCTTCTTTACGCCATTTTTCTTAATCTGTGTTTCATCTAATCTGACTAATTCAGGTTCTGCTTTATTCTCGATAACATCTTTAGTTATCGTACACTTATCGATTGTCTCATCTGATGGTACAGTATACATTATATTCATAAGTGCATCTTCCATAATTGAACGTAAGCCTCTTGCACCTGTCTTTCTCTCAAATGATTTCTCAGCAACAAGTTCTAATGCTTCGTCTGTAAATTCTAAGTCTACACCATCTAACTCTAAAAGCTTCTTATACTGCTTAACTAACGCATTCTTAGGCTCTTTAAGTATTCTTATGAGTGCTTCCTTATCTAAAGATTCTAATGATACTGTTACAGGTACACGACCAATAAATTCAGGAATTAAACCGAATTTAACTAAATCCTGTGGCATTACCTGTGGGAACAATACATCTATTGATTCTTCTTTATGGTCTGCTATCTCAGCATTGAAACCGATAGATTTTCTGTCCATTCTTGTCTCTATAATCTTCTCTAATCCATCAAATGCACCACCACATATGAATAAAATGTTAGTTGTATCAATATGAATCATCTCCTGATTAGGATGCTTTCTTCCACCCTGTGGTGGAACTGAAGCCTGCGTGCCTTCTAACAATTTAAGTAATGCCTGCTGTACACCCTCTCCTGATACGTCTCTTGTTATAGAAACATTCTCACTTTTCTTAGTAATCTTATCTATTTCATCAATATAGACAATTCCGTACTGTGCTTTTTTCACATCATAGTCAGCTGCCTGAATTATCTTAAGTAAGATATTCTCAACATCTTCACCTACATAGCCTGCTTCAGTAAGTGTTGTAGCATCTGCAATAGCAAATGGGACATTAAGTATCTTAGCTAATGTCTGTGCAAGATATGTCTTACCTGAACCTGTAGGTCCTAACATCAGAATATTACTCTTCTGAATCTCTACACCTAAGTCTCTTCCTGACAAAACTCTTTTGTAGTGATTATACACTGCAACTGACAAGACTTTCTTAGCTTCTTCCTGTCCTATGACATATTCATCAAGAAATTCCTTTATCTCCTGTGGCTTGTATAAATTAATGTCGAAATCAACATCATCATCTGTCTCATATGCCATTTCTTCCATCATTATATCACTACATATCTCTATACATTCATCACATATAAACACACCGCTTGGTCCGGCAATAAGCTTTCTTGCCTTACTCTCCGGTTTACCACAAAACGAGCATCTGCTCTCATCATTATTCTTTGCCATATGTTCTCCAATCTAAATTAATGATTAATTAACGATTTTCAATCACCTTATCTATTAAGCCATATTCCATAGCCTGATAAGCATCCATATAGTTGTCACGTTCTGTATCCACTTCAATCACTTCTAATGGTTTTCCGGTATTCTTTGCTAAAATTTCATTTAACTTCTTACGTGTCTTTAAAATATGATCTGCTACAATCTTAATCTCTGTTGCCTGTCCCTGTGCTCCACCAAGTGGCTGGTGTATCATAATCTCTGCGTTAGGTAATGCGAATCTCTTACCCTTAGCACCACCTGAAAGTAAAAATGCTCCCATACTTGCTGCCATTCCCATACAAATTGTAGATACATCACATTTGATATAATTCATTGTATCATAAATAGCCATTCCTGCTGTTACAGAACCACCCGGGCTGTTTATATATAAATGAATATCTTTATTAGGGTCTTCTGACTCTAAGAAAAGTAACTGTGCTACAACAAGACTTGCTGTTGTCTCATTTACTTCTTCACCTAAAAAAATAATTCTATCCTTTAAAAGTCTTGAATAAATATCATAAGATCTTTCGCCTTTTCCAGTCTGCTCTACGACATAAGGTACCAAACTCATACAAAATCCTCTCCTATCTACTAATTTTATTTATGGGTCCGCCATAGCGAACCCATTTTCTTTATCTCATTTTATAAACTTCTGATCAGGCTATTGATTATACTTCCTTAGCATTCTCTGTTACGAATTCAACTGCTTTCTTAACCTGGATATCTCTCTTCATATTCTCTTTATCAGCGTCTGTTAATAAGTCTTTAAGCTTATCAGCTTCCATCTGGTATGCTGATGCCATATCATTTATTTCATTATTAACGTCTTCATCTGTAACTTCAAAGTTCTCTTTATCAGCAACTGCTTCAAGAACAAGTCTGCTCTGGATACGTTTTAATGCCTGTGGTCTCATCTGTTCTAACAATTTATCAGATGTTAATCCTGTATATTGGAAGTACTGGTCGATTGTAAGTCCCTGTGCACTGATTCTTCTTGCAAAATCTTCTGCCATCTGTCTAACCTGTGAATCTACCATTGCATCAGGTATCTCCATCTTAGCACCTTCGATAATCTTCTCGATTGTTGCTTCTTCTTTTGCTGATTTAGCTTCATCAGCCTTTTTCTCTTCGATTTTTGTCTTAATGCTTGCTTTATATTCATCAACTGTTGAGAATTCTGAAACATCTTCTACGAAATCATTATCAAGTTCTGGTAATTCTTTCTTCTTAATCTCTTTAACAGTAACTTTGAATAATGCTGGTTTACCCTTTAATTCTTCTGCATGATATTCTTCAGGGAATGTAACGTTAACGTCAACCTCTTCTCCAATGTTCTTACCAATTAACTGTTCTTCAAATGTATCAATAAATGAGTGAGAACCAATTGTTAATGGATAATCTGTTCCTTTTCCACCTTCGAATGCAACACCATCAACAAAGCCTTCGAAATCGATAACTGTCATATCGCCATCTTCAACTGCTCTGTCATCTACAGTGATAATTCTTGAGTTCTGTTCTCTTTCTTTGTCTATTTCAGCCATAATCTCTTCATCTGATACTGAAACATCACTCTTAGGTACTTCTACGCCTTTATATTCACCTAACTCAACTTCTGGTTTAACTGCAACTTCTGCTGTGAAGATAAATTCTTTACCGGCTTCAATCTGTACAACATCAATCTTAGGCTGTGAAACTATCTCTAATTCACTTTCCTTAACTGCTGCTTCGTATGCTGTAGGAATCATATCATTAACAGCATCTTCATAGAATACACCGACACCGTACATTTTCTCTACCATTTTACGAGGTACTTTACCTTTTCTGAAACCAGGAACGCTAATTCTTGATTTCTGTTTCTGATAAGCCTTTTCAATTGCTTTTTCTACCTCTTCTGCTGATACTTCAATTGTAAGTTTAGCCATATTTTTTTCCAGTTTCTCAACCTGTAAACTCATTAAACTTCCTCCATTCTGCCGTATACTACGGCTTAGCTATTTTTAGCAGTATATCTGCAATATTTTCTTTCTAACCTTTTCATTTTAACTAAAGGCAATGTGACATCGTAGTATTATATCATAAAGAAATCTTTTAGTCTATCTTTTTTTCTACAGTTTCTAAAGTCTGTTCTACACCTGTGTTAAATAATACAATTAATTTTGTCACTTTATAATTATGTCCATTCTTCTGCACCGTACTTTCATCAGTCCTTGTCGATACGATATATTTATTAGTAGAACAGCTTATTGTCACTACATCTCCTGATAACAATTCGATAGTAGCATTAGGTATCTTAGATACTCTATAGGTCTTACTTCCGTCTGTAATAAGCTCCTTCGGTGCTGTCGGCTTAGTCTGACTGCCTCCGTTACTTTCTGAATTTGAATTATTTCCAGAATTACTGTTTCCATTATTGTTTGAAGTGTTTCCATTATTGTTTGAAGTGTTTCCATTATTAGAAGTGTTTCCACTACCTGCACCATTATTGCCGCTGTTACTTCCACTATTTATATCGCCTGCATTGGCAGCTGAATTGCCTGCCTGGCCATTTTCCGAGTCACTATTTCCATGATTCTCAGCTTCCTGTGCGTTCTTGCCATTATCAGATATTGTTACCTTAATGCTGTCTGTATATGTACTTCCACCTGATTTGACAGTATAATTAGCAGTATATGTTCCTGGTTTATCATTTCTGACATTCACTGCATTTACCTCGAGTGAATAATCATCTGTTTCACCCGATGTCTTAATACCTGATGTGTAATCTATGTCACTTCCCGCTGGTGCAATTACATTATCAAGATTAAATTTCACACCACTATCATTAATATCTAACGAGCCAGTAACAACGCCCTCTGTATCTCCGTATGAAATCTTTTTCTTCTTACCACAGGCAGTCATACTTCCGATTACTAATACTAATGCACCGGCAACACATATTATCTTCGTTAATCTTATATTTAATTTCTTCAATATTAATTCGCACCTTTCTAACACGATATATGCATTATACTAACTGTATCTTCTCTGCTATTGAATCAGCCTCATCTTTACTCTTTAATATCGCAACTAATTCAAGTCCCATATCAATAGCAGCACCTAATCCTCTTGCTGTTGTTACATTTCCATCTGTTATGACTTTCTCACGTTTATAGGTTGCACCTTTTAACGAATCTTCATATCCCGGGTAGCAGCTTACTAACTTACCTTCTAAGATTCCGAGTTCTCCTAAGATACTAGGAGCTGCACATATTGCCGCAAGTCTTTTGCCTTTATTATTAAAATCTTTAATATTAGCCACTAATGTCTTGCATGCTGCAAGATTAGGTGTTCCAGGTATTCCTCCTGGCAGGAATATTAATTCTGCTTTATCAAAATCTACATCTTTAATTAAAGCATCTGCCTTAATTACAATGTTATGCGAACTTTTAACTTCATAATTATCTGAGACCGATACAGTAACTGTCTCAATACCAGCTCTTCTTAATATATCAACTACCATTAATGCTTCTACTTCTTCAAAACCATCTGCTAAAAATGCGTATACCATAATTTTTTCTCCTTTTCCATAGACTTAGCCTTATAACACTGACAGTATAACATATTCCTGATATTTTTTCATCATTTTAGATTTTTTTTATTATTTAAATATACATTTTTCAAGGCTTATATGTTAAAATATTCTATATAAAAAATCGTAATACCAAACGGAGGTTGGTGTAAAAAATAATGGAAATAGAAAGAAAGTTTCTAATTACAAGTTTACCTGACAATTTAGAATTATGCAGATTTCATCTTATAGAACAGGCATATCTGTGTACAGAGCCGGTAGTCCGTATCCGTAAAGAAGATGACACCTATTATCTTACTTACAAATCAAAAGGCTTACTATCCCGAGAAGAATATAATCTTCCGCTTACTGCAGATAGTTATTCCCATCTGCTTAAGAAAGCTGATGGGAATATAATTACTAAGAAACGTTACCTGATTCCTTATAATAATTACACAATCGAATTAGATATATTTGAAGGAATATTTAAGGGACTTATAATCGCAGAAGTCGAATTCAGCTCTGAGGATGAGGCTAATTCTTTTAGTGGTCCTGAATGGTTTGGCGAAGATGTAACATTTTCGAGCAAATTCCATAACAGTACCCTTAGTAAATTACAAAATCAAAGTGAACTTGAATTTTAAGAAATGAGGTTAGTGTGAAAAAATAATATTGATACACTTATTTTTCACACTGTTATTTGCTTCAGAGCAAAAGCAAATAGCTTTTATGGCAGAAGAGAAATCGCCTGTGCAAATTTCTCTTCGTCTCTTCACAGCAAGTCGCTCAGAAAAGAGGTAAATATGAATTTAGCAGCTATATATCATCGTTGTACTGATAACTACTGTTATTGTCTCGATGATGACAATATTATTATTTCAATTAAGACAGGATATGACGTTGACAAAATAACACTTTGTTATTGTGATCCTTTTTCTACAGGTATTATGGGTTCTAACAGTCGCTATAAAATTGAAACAATCGAGATGACGGATGTAAAATATCTTGAGCATCACATCTTCTGGAGTATTAAGATTGCACCTAAGTATAAACGTCTTGCATATCATTTTATTATTGAAAATGAAAACGAGAAGTATCATATGTATGAGGACCGTTTCTATACTCCTGCCGAACTTAAGAATTTCAAAGGTCGTGAACAGGTATTTATGTTCCCATGGATGAATCCTTCTGATATTATAAGAACTCCTGACTGGGTAAATGACACTGTCTGGTATCAGATTTTCATTGACCGGTTCTGCAATGGCAATCCTGACATCAATCCTAAAAATGTTAAACCATGGGGTTCTGCCGATAAACCTGTTAAATATAATGACTATTATGGTGGAGATATCAAGGGAATCACAAGCAAACTTGACTATCTTGCCGACCTTGGAATTACAGGTCTTTACTTAACTCCTGTATGTAAGGCTAAAAGTAATCATAAATATGACACTATGAGTTTTACAAAGATTGATCCACACTTTGGTACTGATGAGGATATGATTGAACTCGTTTCTGATGCCCACAACCACGGTATTCGTGTAATGATGGACGGTGTATTTAATCATACTGGTATATTTTTTAAACCTTGGCAGGACATTTTGCAAAATGGTCCTGAGTCTAAATATTATGACTGGTTTATGATTAATTCATGGCCTTTTAAGAATACTGGAAGGTCCTCTGATTCGAAGTCAGGCAACTACTATACTTTCAGCTTCTATGATGGTATGCCTAAGTTAAACACTAATAATCCGCGAGTAATCAGATATATTATCAAGGTTCTTAAAAGCTGGATATTAAAATATGATATTGATGGTATACGTCTTGATGTGGCAGGTGAAATTTCCCATACATTATGCAAAGAGATTCATAGGGAATTAAAGGCTCTCAAATCTGATTTCTATATACTTGGCGAGTTATGGCACGACAGTATGCCTTGGCTTCGTGGTGATGAATACGATTCTGTAATGAATTATCCTTTCGGAGACAGTATTGATGCTTTCTGGCAGGATTCTAAGAAATCTTCTACTGATTTATTATATGCCATAAACAGATGCTTCACTATGTATCCTGAGCAGGTTAACCGCGTATTATTCAACCTTTTAGACTCTCACGATACTATTCGTCTCGCAACTAAATTAAATAATATTCATATATTCTATCAGCAATTAGCAGTATTATTTACAATGCCCGGAACTGTATGTATATATTATGGTACAGAAATAGCTATGGAGGGTAGTTACGACCCTGACTGTCGTCGTTGTATGCCTTGGAATAAAATTAACCGCGGTGAATATCATGACAGAATTTCTCTTATGAAATCACTTATTGCACTTCGTAACGATAATCCTGCGTTTAGAAGTAATCTGTATAAATTTATTAATATACCTGATAATCCGAGAATAATCTGTTATGAAAGATTTACCGATGATGGCAAAAATAAAATAACCGTCGTACTGAATTGCAGTACAAACGATTATTCTATTACATTTCCTAAGAAATCTGTTCTGTTCTCAATAAATTACAAAAATGAACTTCTTCTTCCGAACGGAATATTAGTCTACACAACTAAATAAGTTTAGCAATTTTAATAGATTTGTCCTTGGACAAATCTATTGCTTTGTTATTAGTCGATAATACAACAGGTCTGCCTAGCGAAGTACTATTAATCATTATTATCTTTCCCTCTGTTCCATCAGTAAGAAGAACTGTACTCCCCACATATAACAATGCTATTTTCTGAAGAAATATCATAAGATATCCCGGTTCAAATATATCGATACACATTTCAAAATATTCGATAACATCAAACGGTGACATTCCCTCTCTGTATACACGATTCGCCGTCATTGCATCATATACATCTGCAATCGCCACAATTTTTGCCACATCATCTATCTGGTTTCTCTTTAATCCCTGTGGATATCCCGAACCATCGCATTTCTCATGGTGCATTAATGCAGCATTTCTTATCCTGTTATCAACCGGCTGACTCTTAAGTATCTCATAGCCTAATATCGGATGCATTTTTATAATTCTATATTCCTCATCAGTAAGTCGTGATGGTTTCGCAATAATCTCTTTAGGTATCTTAATTTTACCAATATCGTGCAGAAGTCCTGCTGCCGTTAATAATTCAACATCTTTCGCACCATATCCCAGCCATCCAGCAAATACATTGCATATCAGCGAAACACTCATAGAATGTGCGAATGTTAAATCATCATAACCTCTCATACAGCTCAAGATATCCATAAGATTATATCTGGAACTATTAGAATTAATGACTTTCTTAACGGATTCTAACAATCCATTTATATCGATTTCTTCATTCTTGTATACAACTTCATTTAACTTATTACTAAGTTCGTCAACGGATTCTTCAAAACTATATCTGAATGTCTTAAAATCTTCTGATTGTTTTATCTTCTCGAAATATCCTGATTCCTCACTTCTCTCATAAGCACTGCTTTCCATAAATATATCATCTATATCAGATTTCACAATAATTTTAAGTACAACTACATCATAATTCTCAAGTTTCCTTATTATCTCTTTATCAAGCACTGTACCAAAAGGCGCAATGAGTCTGCCTTTAGTATCATAGACATCCCCCGCAAGTTCCATGCCTTCTTTCGCTTCCGAAATAAGTATTCTCTTAACTGCCATACTACAATGCCCCTTTCGTCATCTTTTTAATATATTCTTCCGATGAAATTGGTCTTGAGAAATAATATCCCTGTATCTCATCACAGAAAATATCTCTTAAGAACTCATACTGTTCTTTAGTCTCAACACCTTCTGCAACTATCTTCATATCAAGTAACTGACCTAATGATACGATAGTTGATACAACTATGTCACCTTTCGAATCACCAATGTCATCTACAAAACTCTTATCTAATTTCAGAATATCTACCGGAATGCTTTTAAGCATATTAAGTGACGAATAACCTGTTCCGAAATCATCCATTAGAATCTTGAATCCTGCTTTATGTAACTTATCAATTGTATCTATTAAAGCATCCGTTTCAGAGAATAATGTTGTTTCTGTCATCTCCAATTGGATATATTCAGCCGGCACATCATATTTCTTAAGTATTGCTGTATATTCTTCTATAAATCTTGAATTATATAACTGTAACTGAGACATATTAACTGATACAGGCACTACATTATAACCTGAATCTAACCATTTTCTTATATCCATACATACATGTTCAAACATATATTCATCTAATTCAACTATGAAACCATTGTTCTCAAATACCGGTATGAATTCATTTGGAAAAAGCATACCACATTCTTCATTATACCATCTTACAAGCGCCTCTGAACCTGTTAATTCACTATTTGATGAATTATATTTTGGTTGATAATACACTTTGAATTCTTCATCTTTAATGGCTTTTTCCATCATATTTTCAATTTCCTGGTCTCTAAGCTCTTTCTGTCTCAATGTATCATCATATATGGCATATACTTTACTATGCTTACCTTTAATAGATTTCTTAGTAAGGTCTGCCCTGTCTATCGCCGTATCAATATTAAAGAATTTTCTATCTACCGGATATATACCAATCGATAGAATTATCTCATAGTTCTTCTCTTTCTGGACTCCACGTTTCTGTACAGTTAACGATAACATTTCCATTCTCTTTATGACATGATCCATATCATTTGCCTTCAGGAACAATACGAACTGGTCCGCTCTGTAATGTGCAAATACTTCTCCCGTCTCCATAATGTTATTAATCTCTCCCCATATAAATCTTATAACATTATTACCTTCTTCATATCCAAAAATGTCGTTAATATATTTGAATTTATCAACATCTAAATCTACTAATGCATACTCATCTGATGCACTCTTAATAAGTTTGTCTACCTCATCTTTAAATTTTGTAAATGATTTGCCACCTGTTACCTCATCTACATATGCAATATGTTCAATCTTCTTTCTATTCTTGTTCTGAATAACTAATACCACAAGCAGGGTTGCACCGTAGATAACTGCAAATATATATACTAACTGATTAAACCTGTCTAATGACTGAGCCATATATTTATTAAACTTATCATGCGATATAATAGTAATTATCTTCCAGTCGTTCACATCCATAGGTTTAACATATGCTATCTTCGCCTTATGATATTTTATCCTTATAAATGCTGGTTCATTAGAACTTACTGCCTTAGATAACTTATCAGTTGTACGTGTTGAATTATCTAATTCTTCTAACTTATCTATAAAATTATGAGTTCTTACCTTCTTATTCTCATTCTCAGGCATCTCCTCGCCTGTTGTATCAAAAATTATAGTTCCATCATGATCTACAACCCATATATCTTTCTCTATCTCCATATCATCTTCATTAATTCCATATTCAATTTCGTCTGTGTATTTTTTGGCATAAAGAACCCCAACCACGTCTTCTTCATGTTTGATTGGTATACTATAAATATTATACTTCTTATTTTCATCAATTATTGTATTAGTAATAACGTATTCATTGTTCATCGAATTAACAAAATATTCTTCTGATGAAATATCATATTTATCCCCATTAATATCACACGCATTACCGTCTTTGTCTGCAATACCAATTAAATAAAATTTTTCACCTGTCCTAACAGACTTGATTTTGTTAACTTCTAAATCACACTTTAATTCAGATGTATCCGAAATATTTTTTGAAAAGTATTTTAGATAATAGAAATTATCAGCAATCTGTTTCTTTATGTTCTTAACTACCTGATCAGTTTCATAATTAATTTCCTTTTTCTGTATGGTGTCATATCGACCTTCCATATAACTTATATATATGCTTCCGATACTTATAACAATCGTCATCATAATAATTACTACAATAATCGAAGAAGATATTCTATTCTTGCCAATTTTCAAAGTACTTCTCTCCTTCTTGCCAAACCACATTTTATATATAAATTATACCTTATCTGGGTTAATTTATCAACAACTTAGTGTAGTATTTATTTGTTTAACAAATGAATTTCTTCTTCTGTAAACTCCCTATATTCACCTGTTTTCAAATTCTCATCAATTGACACTTCTCCTATCTGTGTCCTCTTTAGATATATCACATAACAACCTACTGCCTTCAGCATTCTCTTTACCTGATGCTTCTTACCCTCAGTTATTGTTATTTTACCTGATATAGTCTGTCCGTTTCTCGGGTTTCTTGCTGCTTTTTCAAACTTTGTACCTGCTATAAGGTTTGAAATTTCTTTAATATTGCCCGTTCCGTCAACTTCAATGCTTTCAGCCTTGAATAAATCTTTTTCCCCTATAAGTTCTACACCGCTTTGTAACTTTCTTATCTTCTCATCATCAAGAATTCCCAACGCATGAAAATAATATGTCTTTGGCACATGAAATTCCGGATGCATAAGCCTCTGATTAAATATTCCGTCATTCGTTATGATAAGAAACCCCTCCGTATCCTTATCAAGCCTGCCAACCGGATGCAGAATATGTCTCATATCTTCCGGAAAATAATCCATTACTGTTTTATGTTTCTCATCTGTCCTTGCTGTTATACAACCTTTAGGTTTGTTAAACATATAATACATTTTATCCATTGCCTCTCTTCTGATATAATATAAAAGCTTTCTTTACAAAAGCTTTTACTGTGCAATAAGTGCAATAAAATGAATTGACATAGCAATTCACTTTATCGAATCAGACTAATTTTCTGACTATTTTATCTGCATATCTAATATTTTTTTATATCTTCTTTTATCCATTATCCTTTTGACCAAAATCACAATTCCACCAATCATAAACGGAAATATATATGTAAAACAACGATACATAAGCATTACGGCTACTGCCTCTGCCTTATCTGTTACTGCTAAGAATAACACATAAAACATTGCCTCTGTTGAACCACTTGCCCCGGGTGATGGTATAACCCCTATGAGTGCTGAAGCTAAAGCAGATATACATAAACCTCTTATTATATTACTTATATCCGTATAGCCTAATACAACGCACGGAATCATATACCAACCCAGATATTTAATCATATTAAGCAGGAGAAGTTTTAACATTGTTCCCTTTTCTTTAAGCATTATCCTGCTTTCTTCCCTTAATGACTCTAATTTATTTTCTAGTAATTTTATACGTTCCTTTAGTTCAATATTCTTAATTACTTTTTCAGCTAAAAACAACAAAAAATCATGGATTTTCTTCCAGAGTACCACAGTAAGAAGTGCTATTGCTACAAGTACCGTTACAATTACGCCAAGTAATACATACTCAAAATACTCACTATAGTATTCTTTCATAATTCCATAATTTCCTATAAAGAAGATTAAACACATTAATACAATGGCAATCTTCTGGACTATATAATTAATCGTAATCATTCCAAAACTATTCTGCATCGGAACATTATATTTATGAAGATAATACATTCCGGAAGCAGCCGTACCGCTTCCGAATGTAGTCAGCCTGAAAAATGCACAATAATAAGAACATCCAACTCCCTGATACCATTTGAAATTATCATTATATCTTTTAGCCATTACATAATAGGCAAGTCCATCTGCTGCATTAAAAAATGCACTGCATAAAATTATAATAAATAATGTTGCAAATGTCATTTTACTAATCTGCTCAATTATTTCTTCTGACTGTCCGCCAAATACTTTGCAGATAACGCCTATTATTATCGCTATAAATACAATATTTATTAAAATCTTAGCTCGGTTATTCTTCTTCAATTATATGTTCACCTTTCATCTTTGGTCAGAATTATTTTTCTAATACGGCATCATATCCGGCTTCTTTAACTGCTGCAATCATAGCATCTGCTGAAACATTTTCAGGATTGTCAACTGTTACAAGTTTACTTTCTAAGTCTGCTCTAGCTGATACTCCATTTAATGAATTCAATGCTTTCTCTACGTGTGCCACGCAATTTTTACACATCATACCGTCTACTCTTAATACTATCATATTTTCTTTCTCCTTTTCAACTGTTGTTTTTTTATTTGATATATTGTTTATATTAACTTTATTATCTTTATCATTATTTTCTGAAGTTTTTATTACTTCTATGCCAATAGCATTTTTACTGTCTGTTTCCGGCTCATCTCTATCTTTCTTAAAGAATCTCAGTCTCAAAGCATTTGTAACTACAAATACACTGCTAAGGCTCATTGCTGCTGCACCGAACATCGGGTTTAGCTTCCATCCAAATGTATTATAGTACACACCTGCTGCCAATGGTATTCCTAATATGTTATAGAAAAATGCCCAGAATAAATTCTCTTTTATATTTCTGATTACACTTTTACTTAATCTGATAGCGGTTACAACATCTAATAAATCATTCTTCATCAGAATAATATCAGCGCTTTCAATCGCTACATCCGTTCCATTTGAAATCGCAATTCCGACATCCGCTCTCACAAGTGCAGGTGCATCATTTATTCCATCACCGACCATCGCAACTTTTCTTCCTGTTTTCTTAAGCTCAGAGATAACTGACTCCTTATCCTGTGGTAATACTTCAGCAATAATATCATCTAATTCAAGTGATTTTCCTATTCCATTTGCAGTAACTTTATTATCACCGGTCAGCATTATAACTTTTATTCCCATAGATTTTAGTTTTCTTATTGCTAATGGACTGCTTCCCTTAATAACATCTGCTACTGCTATAATTCCGATTAATTTACTGTCTCTTGCAAATAATAATGGTGTCTTACCCTCATTTGCCAGATTATCTATTGTATTTTTCTCATTTTCACTTAACTTAATACCATTTTCATTAATGAACTTCTCATTTCCTGTGATAAATCTGCTATTCCCTGCAAATGCTTCAACGCCTTTTCCAGATATTGCATTAAATCTTTCAAGCTTATATCTGCCCATATGTTCTTTAGAATATTCAACGATTGCATTTGCTAATGGATGTTCACTCTTCTCTTCTATTGCATATGCGATATCTAAGAGTTCATCTTCGCTCATACCAATTGCACTTATATCTGTTACGACAGGTTTACCAATTGTTATAGTTCCTGTCTTATCGAAAACCACTGTATCAATGCTATGTGCAACCTCTAATGCTTCTCCAGATTTAATAAGTATTCCATTCTCAGCACCTTTTCCCGTACCAACCATAATGGCAACAGGTGTAGCAAGTCCCAATGCACATGGGCATGAAATAACCAATACACATATTGCACACGATAAAGCAAATTCAAATGTCGCACCTGATATAAGCCATACCACAAATGTTATCACTGCGATAGCCATTACTACCGGCACAAATATTCCTGATATCTTATCTGCAATCTTAGCTATCGGTGCTTTGCTTGCGCTTGCCTCGTCTACAAGTTCTATTATCTTAGAAAATGTAGTGTCTGCACCAACTCTTGATGCCTTTACCTTAACAAAACCTGTCTTGTTAATTGTAGCTGCGATAACTTCATCACCTGCTGCTTTTTCTACCGGAATACTCTCTCCTGTAATAGCAGCCTCATCAACACTGGTACTTCCCTCTATAATAATACCATCTACAGGTATATTGCTGCCCGGTTTAACTATTACTATATCAGATACTTTAACTTCATCAACAGACACTTCTTTCTGTTCGCCATTTACCTCGATAATAGCTTTCTTAGGTGCCATATCCATAAGTTTCCTAAGTGCTTCACTCGTCTTCCCCTTAGATTTAGCCTCTAAGAATTTACCTACTGTAATAAGTGATAATATCATAACTGATGATTCAAAATATAAATCATGATGATATCTCATTACTACTTCCATATCGCCTGCACCAAGTGCATAACTCATTCTGTATATTGCAAATATTCCATATATAAGTGCAGCACTTGAACCAACTGCAATCAGGCTGTCCATATTAGGATTCAAATGAAATAATGCTTTAAAGCCTCTCTTAAAATATATCCGGTTAACATATAGAACCGGAATACACAATAGAAACTGTGTAAATGCAAATGAAACTGCATTACTATGACCTGACAGGAACCCTGGAAGCGGCAGACCGACCATATGTCCCATAGAAACATACATTAACGGTATAAGAAATGCAAACGATACTATAAGACGTCTTTTGAAATCTGCATATATTTTCTCATTAGCATCTGCTTCTCCATTAGTTTTAGTTTTATCACCAGCTTTATTAGCAGAACTTTTTCCCGCTTCATTATCTGAGACAACTTTTGCTCCGTATCCCGCCTTCTCTACAGCTTTAATAATATCATCACAACTTAAAATATTTTCATCATAGTCAGCTACCATACTATTAGTCAGAAGATTAACACTTGCAACAGATACTCCATCTAATCCGTTCACAGCTTTCTCAACTCGTGACTGGCAGGCAGCACATGACATCCCGGTTATACTAAACTTGTCTTTCATAATATTCTCCAATCCGCAGGCATATTATGCCGGAGGATTCGCGAGCAAAATTTCAGATTTTGCTCTGCGATTAAGGCTAAATGTGGTGCCTGCAACACATTTAGCTGTGAGAAAAATAATCGTATCAACATTATTTTTCTCGCTATTCTCCATTTCTGAGCGATTTTTGCAATATTATTTCGATATCTTACTTATTATTGCCATCATTTCATCAACTTTTGCATCTCTTTCTTCTTTTGTCTCTGCACAATTAATACAGCTCTTCAAATGTGCCGAAAGCACTTCCTTGTTAGTTGTATTAAGTATTGCTGAAGCCGACATTAATTGTCTGGATATGTCTATACAATATCGGTCCTCTTCAACCATTTTAATAATTCCATCTATCTGCCCTCTTGCTGTTTTAAGAAGTCTCATTACTTTATCTCTGTCTGCCTGCATTTCTTCACCTCGTTTTCTATGCAATATTGTGTAATAATTTGTTTTATTAGCCTTACGATAAATGTTTGTTATGCCCCCGGGGAGGGGTGTGTTATATTATATATAATACATTTTATTTTATTTGTCAATTAACTAAAAGCCTCACAAAGCCAATTGATTCTGACTCTATGAAGCTTTTAATAATATATTTTCTTATACTATTCTTATACCATTCTACTTTATCTTAGTATGCCTTACCCCAGTATACCATTGCTTTTGCAGGTTTACCACAGCATACACATACATCTGATAAATGCTCCTGATTAAATGGCATACATCTTGATGTAGCTGTTGTCTCTTCTTTTATCTTATCTTCACATTCCTGATTACCACACCACATTGCTTTAATAAAGCCTGGCTTATTAGCAACTGCATCTTTAAATTCTTCATAATTTGTAGCTACAAATGTATGGTTATCTCTGTGAACTCTTGCTCTTTCAAGCATTTCTTTCTGCATTGCCTCTAAGATTTCTCCGACTTTATCGTTCAATTCATCAATTGAAACTGTAATCTTTTCGCTTGTATCTCTTCTGACAATTATTGCCTGATTAGCTTCAATATCTCTAGGTCCCATTTCGATTCTTACAGGAATACCTCTCATTTCCTGTTCTGAGAACTTCCAACCAGGACTCTTATCGCTGTCATCTACTTTTACTCTGAAATTAGAAAGCATATTCTTAACTTCGTATGCCTTGTCTAACACGCCCTCTTTTTTCTGCATAATTGGAATAATTGCAACCTGTGTTGGTGCTACCTTTGGTGGAAGTACAAGACCTCTGTTATCGCCATGAACCATTATAACCGCACCGATAAGTCTTGTTGTCATTCCCCATGATGTCTGATGAACATATTTCAATTTATTATCTTTGTCTGTAAACTGTATACCAAATGCTTTAGCAAAGCCATCACCAAAGTTGTGGCTTGTACCTGACTGAAGTGCTTTACCATCATGCATAAGTGCTTCAATTGTATATGTTGCTTCTGCACCTGCGAATTTCTCTTTATCTGTTTTACGTCCTCTTACAACAGGAATCGCTAATACTTCTTCGCAGAAATCTGCATACAAATTAAGCATCTGCTGTGTTCTTTCTTCTGCTTCTTCTGCTGTTGCATGAGCTGTGTGTCCCTCCTGCCATAAGAATTCTCTTGAACGTAAGAATGGTCTTGTCTCTTTCTCCCATCTTACTACTGAACACCATTGATTATATACCTTTGGTAAATCTCTGTATGACTGAATTTCATCTTTATAGAAATCACAGAATAATGTTTCTGATGTTGGACGAACGCAAAGTCTTTCCTGTAACTTATTTAAACCGCCCATTGTTACCCATGCTACTTCAGGTGCAAAACCTTCTACATGGTCTTTTTCTCTCTCTAAAAGACTTTCAGGAATAAACATTGGCATATATACATTTTCTACGCCTGTCTCTTTAAATCTTCTATCTAATTCATGCTGGATATTTTCCCATATTGCATATCCTGCCGGTTTAAAAATCATACATCCCTTAACACTTGAATATCCCATAAGTTCTGCTTTTTTAACTACATCAGTATACCACTGTGCGAAATCATCTTCCATAGCTGTAATTGCTTCTACTAATTTCTTATCGTTTGCCATTTTATCCTCTTTTCTGTTTAATATAGAACCGGTAGTTACACTTATTATTCTTAAATGTCTAAAATTAATTCCTGATAAATGAATATAATTTTGCAATGTTTTGTGATATTTTTTGTGATACTTTTATATCGCTTTATCCGACATTTTCTTATACAATAATAATGCCCCAAGCTAAATATAATAATATCTAGCTTAGGGCGAATAATCATATCCGTGTTACCACCTAAATTCAGTAAACTGCACTCATTATCTTCCTTTTAACGGTGGACCTCCGTTGAAGCCTACTTGCAAATAAATTGTTTTCGGTTCAAAGCTCTGAGACTGGTTCACTATTACTCTGATAAAGACTTGCACCATACGTCTTCTCTCTGAAATCTTCATAATAACTACTATCTCTCTTCATAGCCTTTGCTATATTAATTAATCTCTATAAAGGTATCATAGAGATTGGTTAAAGTCAAGATTTTTCATATCTAATTACATAATTAATCAGGTGATTTATTCATGTATTCTTCTGACAATTCTATATACTATATCCGATTCATTTATTAACGGCTCTCGCTGTGCAAAGAATATAATTCCATCTGTAGGTGCCTTAATCTGTTCTTTGACTTCTCCCTCAAATGGATCTATAATTTCCGCTACGACTTCCCCATAATGAACTTCCTTGCCGATTTTCTTTAATTTTCTTAAGAAGCCACCACTTCCCGAATAAATATTTGTAAGTGAATCTTCATCTATAACATGGCTTATATACCCGCTAAGGCTGTCGTATCTGATTATTCCCATTCTTGTAAGAAAACGAAGAACCGCTGATACTGATTGTTTAGCCTTTTCTTCATTAATTGACTCATTGTATCCTGAATATACTGAAAATGCTGCTGTCATCTCATTCTGCCAGTTATAATTCAAAGTTGTAGTATCAATTGGCTGTGGTTTTCTTACAACCACAAATGGTAATCCGAACAGATTAGCAAGTGAGGTATTCTGATAACCTGTCTCCATCATTCTTATATGTGGTATAAATTCGCCGTCCGCATAAAATGACGGAAACTGTATTCCAAATGTATAATTCTTCACATATTCCATAATATGTCTGGCAATTCTCTCATTTGTCTTACCAAATTCTCTGCCCGGATATGATCTGTTAATGTCCTCGTCCTCCACGCCCCAGAATTTTCTTCCAGTATTTAACGCATATGGATTAACTGTTGGTATAACAAGCACTGATTTATTTGCACAGATATTTCCGTTATGCTCAAGTCCTTTTAATGTTTTCACAATCTGCGAACATATATAAGTCTGCTGAATCTCTGTACCTCGCATTGAACCGATAATACATGCTGATTCTTCACCTTTTCCAAATAAATATCCATTAACTACCATATCATCTCTGTATGGCGATTTTATTCTGCATATTTCTACCTTATTCATTGTAATCCTCCTAATCCCCACATATAAGTATTCGTGCCAGCAAAGCACCCTCATACACCATCGGAAATTCTCTTATGGTAAATAAGATTCCATCATGATTAGCCCTGACTTCCTGAAGCACTTCATTTTTCATAACATCGACTATTCTACCTATAAGCTGTCCCTCTTTCAATTCTGCAAAGTCACTGATTTCCGAAATAAATAATCCAGACTTATCAGCTCTTATGAATTCCACACCATCATCATTGCAGACCGGAGCCTCTGATACATTGTATTTTTCTCCACTCCAGATTTCAAATTCCGACATCACATTGAATATTCCCTCGACGATCTTATCTCCATCAGCTTTATTGATTGAGTTACCTATGCCACATTCTACTGCAAATGCAGGAACCCCCATACAATTTAAGCTATGTGTAAGTGTCGAATCTGACACAGTGGGATTTGGATTAATCCATATTACATTTGCATTTATAAGTCTTGCATATGGTAAAACTTTATCCGCAAAATCCTCATTTAATCGGACCTGCAAGCTTTCTCTTGAGAAGATGTCACTTCCATGGACATCGATACATATTGAAGAACCCAGGACATTTTCCGTTAATGCAAATGCAATTCTCTCCATCATTCTTCCGTTTGCCGAACCTGGAAATATATGGTTCATATCAAGCCGCTCTTTTGGTATTGTATGGATTGCATTGTCTAAACCTAACATATTTACAGCCGGGTAAATGTCTACTATCCCTTTAAGACAATCTCTATTCTCCTCTATTCTCTTAATGAGTTCATAGCAGATATACTGTCCCTCCATCTCATCTCCATGAATTCCTGTTACAATGGAAATTCTTTTTAGATTCTTCTTCTCTAATTCATTATTACTTAACTCTTTATATTCTTCAGGCACTAATCTATTTCTTACAAGCTTTAATCTCTCTCCTACCGGTAATTCCAGACTAAATATATTCTCATACATATCTATCATTCTCTTTCTAAATCAAACTAATCTACCACAAAAAAGGAAAGCCTATTCTCCATCCCGTGGAGCATACTAAGCTTTCCTGTAGTGCGGATGACAGGAATCGAACCTGCACGGTCTCCCACTAGATCCTAAGTCTAGCGCGTCTGCCAGTTCCGCCACATCCGCATTTCACGTTTAACGCGCTTTAATATGATACCATTCATATATTATTTTGTCAATCAGATTTTATTCTCATTTATTTATCTCGCATTTATTTATCTCACATTTATTTATCTCACATTTATTTATTATTGCAAAATATATTTTTACCTTTATAATATACATATATTAATGTTTTAAGAAATGAGGTTTAAAATGAGCTTATCTAATCCTAAGCATAAATTGCAGCTTTCAACCACACAAATGATTGCCCTCGGATTTCTGCTTACAGTTGTCGGAGGTTCTTTATTACTAATGCTGCCGGTTTCATCAGCTGACGGCACCTACACACCTTTTGTCGATGCACTTTTTACATCTACCACATCAGTATGTGTGACTGGTCTGGTCGTTGTAAATACATTCGAACACTGGAGTCTTTTTGGACAAATTGTTATATTATTTCTTATACAATGCGGCGGACTCGGCATCATTACATTTACAACTTCTCTTATGTTGCTTTTACACAAAAAGGTAACTTTAAAGGGTCGTATGCTGCTGCAGGATGCATTTAACCTGGATTCGCTATCAGGACTTGTCAGATTTACACACAAAGTTCTTATCGGAACATTTACAATTGAATTTATTGGAGCATTTTTCTATTCATTTACATTTATTCCTGATTTCGGACTGGCTAAAGGCATATGGATATCTGTATTTACCTCAATTTCTGCATTCTGTAATGCAGGTATTGACTTAATCGGACCATCCAGTCTTGCTGGATATGCAACAAATGTTAACGTAAATCTTACGACAATGTTTCTTATTACAATGGGAGGACTTGGTTTTATCGTGTGGTTTGACATCTTAAAGAATATACGTGCCATAAGAAATAAAGAAATGCCACATACTGCCTTCTTTAACAGACTGTGTCTGCATACTAAAATAGTTCTGACAGTCAGTATTTCGCTTATTATAATCGGTGCAGTTATTGTATTTGCTTTCGAATATAATAATCCTGCTACCATAGGAAATATGTCTGTTCCTCATAAAATTCTTGCATCATTTTTCCAGTCCGTTACCACAAGAACGGCAGGGTTCTTTACATTTTCACAGAAAGGTATGCGTGATGCAACTACATTGTTCTGTCTGATTCTTATGTTTATCGGTGGTTCTCCGGTTGGAACGGCAGGTGGTGTCAAGACTACTACGCTTGCGCTTATCATTATTGCTGCAATGTCGGCTGTAAAAGGCAGCGAATACGGAACAGCCTATGGCAGACGTATCCCAAACAGAACTATGAGAAAGGCTCTGGCTGTTGTCTTAGCAAGTTTATGTTTCTTATTTACGAGTATAATAATATTATCGACTTATACAGGTGGCGATTTACTTGACATTGTGTTTGAATCGACAAGCGCAATTGGAACCGTAGGACTTACAAGAGATTATACTGCCACACTTGATTTATCAGGTAAAGTCATTATAATCATATGTATGTATGCTGGCAGACTCGGTCCAATGACTCTGCCTATCATATTCAGTTCAAGAAAAAGTAAATATGGTCTGGCAATGTTCCCTCGTGAGGATATTACTGTTGGATAATTATATAAAATAAATGAATGTAGAGAAATGAGGATTAATATGAAAAAGAAAACTTTTGCAGTATTTGGCTTAGGAAAATTTGGAGAAAGTGTTGCACGTGAGCTTGCACAAATCGGTGCTGAAGTCCTTGCTATTGATGTAGACGAAGAAAAAGTTCATGAAATTGCACCATATGTTACACGTGCAATGAAGGTTGATGTATGTGATAAGGAGACTATGGAGTCTCTTGGTCTTTCTAATATGGACGGTGTAATTATCTCTATTACAGGTAATCTTGATGCAAGTATTATGGCAACAATTCTTTGTAAAGAGGCCGGTGTTCCTTATATTATGGCAAAATCCGGTGAGGAAATTCACTCAACAATACTCAAAAAAGTCGGTGCTGATAAGGTGATTATTCCCGAAAAGGAATCAGGACTTCGTGTTGCAAGAAGCCTTATTTCCGGTAATTTCAAGGAATTTATTGAATTATCAAGTACGATACGAATGATAGAAATTGCAGCAAGAGAGGACTGGGTAGGCAAAACTTTACGAGAACTTAATCTCCGTAAACGCTTAAATATCAATGTTATAGGTATTCGTGACAAGAACGAGATTGTTATGAATCTAGACCCTGATATTCCAATTAAAAAAGAATATTCATTTATAGTTGTATTAGACAAACGTGATTTACCAAGACTTATGAAATCGTAATTTTACTATAAACTTATCTACTGTGCAGAAGTTATGCAGATATCTTTTTCGTTATTAATTATTTTGGTTCATTAATGTCATACACTCCGATTTCTATATATTTAGCCATACACTCAGACCGGCGTGTATGGCTAAAATACATAGAATCCCATAACCCCACACACAATTCCAATTATCAAGCCCCCGATTACATCACGTATATAGTGAACACCTGCTACCGGTCTTATAACCGCAATAGCAACACTTATTAACATCATAATAATACCAAGCCGCACATTAACATACATTGATGCCATTGCAATAATAGTTGCTGTTAATACATGTCTGCTTGGAAATGATTGTCCTTTTTTATCTTTCTTTATTAATGGTGTAATATTCATTGCCTCATAAGGTCGTTTTTCATTAACTACTTTACGTGCAGCTGTACATATTCCAAAGGTAATTAATGGAACAATAATTACTCTGATTATTTCTTCCATTTTACCTTTACCCTGAAATATTTCAAATATTACCAGGACTGCATATTCAACCATTGTAACTGTTGGCAGACCTTTATATAATATGTTCAATATTTTCATTCTCTTTTCGTTGTCACGAAACCAATTGCTTATTTTAGCATATCTTTCTTCATTCAATTCTATTACCTCGGCGAAAACTTTTTACATAATTACAAATACTTTCTCATCATTATATCACAGGTAAATAAAACTTTAAAGAAATTGCTTTTACAGTACATACATATATATGCATAAGAAATGAAGTATACTTCCGCCCAATACAAAGAAGTGCCAGATTGAATGCATATATTTCACTTTACTTCCAATTCCGTATATAACTGCACCGATTGTATATGAGATTCCACCTGCAACTAATAATTCAATACCTTTACCAGGAACTGCTCTTATAAGTGGCTTAAACGCAAATATAATTGCCCAACCCATTGCAAGATAACATATCATCGATATTACCTTGAACTTCTCCATATCAATAGCATTAAGAATGATACCGATTACGGCTGCTGCCCATATAACTCCGAATAATATCCAGCCAACACTATCTCTTAATGATACAAGTGTAAATGGTGTATATGTTCCTGCTATTAATAAGAAAATCGTACAATGGTCGAATATTCTCATTACTCTCTTAGCGTTATTAGGCTTTAATGCATGGTAAATACATGACATACTATATAAAATAATCAATGATATTCCGAATACCCAGCTGCTTGCCACGCCCCACATATTCTGGTGTCTATATGCCAATGAGACACACAGGCATAATGCTACAATTCCTAGTCCTGCACCTACTCCATGGGAAATAGAGCTTATCAATTCTTCACCTAATGTATACTTAGGTATAGCAATCTTCTGTTCCAGATAACTTTTCTTTTTAGTAATTCCACAATCCATGTGTAACCCTCCATTCTATTTTTAAACACAAATAACTGTATAATGTAGTTTTCATAACTACATTATACAGTTATTGCACTCATTGTCAAGAGGTTTATATTACTAAATTGTATTTCTTTTGTTAATTAATTCTACTATTTCCCTGCTTGCCTCATCATATGAGTTAAAATATATTCCATTTAATCCGTTGTTTGCTGCTGCTTTGATATTTGCCTGTCTGTCATCAACAAATATACATGCATCAGGCTCTAAATTATATTTATTAATAAGCTTTTTATAAATCTCTGAATCAGGCTTAGAACATTTTTCTTCGAAAGACAGAATTCCTCCGTCCATATCAGATATGAAATTAAGTTCTTCCTCACAGTCATTATATAAAGTCTTACTAATATTTGATAAGTACAAAACTCTGATATTTTGCTCTTTCAGACTCTCTATCCATTCATCGGTATATTCAAATCGTCTTACGATACCTTTCATATCAGAGAATACTTTTCTGACTGCATCTTCTAACTCCGGATATCTTTCTATATATTTATTTATGACTTCAGTTTCTGTCATAATTCCTTTATCATATTCATTCCAGATATCATTTTCTATAATGGCATTGAATATTTCATCTCTTTCTTCTCCATCATACCCGATAGATTTAAGATATTGCATAGGAACAAATTCAGCTAATACATTACCAATATCAAATATAACCGTATTAATTTCAGATCTTTCGACTTCTTTTTTTCGGCTTAATTTATATTTAACAGCTTCTAATACTTTACTAAACAATTTCTTTATATTCTCAGAATTTCTTTTTAATAATTTAATCAATTTGATAACAACATATACTATACATATGACAGCAATAATTATTTCTGTAAGTAATGCATATACACACATGTCTTCTCGGCCTCTTGCAACATTTTCCCAATACGGATATATAACTCCGTTCGTTTTCATTGAACGTTTTCCATAATTTTTCAATAATTTGACAAGAGATGTTACCGAATATCTGTCATCTGTCTTGACAATATCTCTATTATCTGCTGATAAATTAATTCCTTTTTTAACAATCTTATATGCATAATTCTTAGTCAAATCAGGTAATATAACTTCATAATCCGTTATATAAGGTCCTTCTTCGCCTGTATTAAGCAAATGATATGAAACATATACAGTAGGCTTATTATTACCGGCTTCCTTATTAAGTCTGCCTTCATCTCTTTTAATTACGCCTGAAATTATATATTCTTTGCCATTAATCTCTACAGTCATACCTTGTATGTCCGTACTTCCAAATAATCGCCATGCCGTATCTTCGTCAAGCACTATCAAATCATCCATAAGATTATCAGGTGTAAAGTATGAACCGTTAACTAATTCTAATGGATGAAAGAAGAAGAAATCTCCTCCCACTCCAATAGCCGATACTTCAACATTAACATCATCTCTGCTTATGGTTAACTGTCCTTTGGCACTGTAACTGTCAATCCATGTATTATAACCTGATTTATTAGTAAGTGCATTACTCTCTGTAAGGGTATTCTTCATATTTTCTTCGAACTCCATTACATTATTAAGAGTGAACTTTGCATCTTCTGACATAAATACACTTATATGTGCAGATTTGCCTGAACTGTCCCATCTGAGTGCAGCATTATGCGATACATCATTATTTTTCTGATAATTAATAATAAGGACCGGAATTATTAGAAGTATAACAGCAACTGCATATTTTATTATTCTTTTAATAAAATCTTTCATAATCAGTCTCCATTTCAAGGTCGCTTATGCGCCTGGGTTAGTCTGCCAGTCTTATAAGATCACCTGCTTTAATTAATTTGCTTGAGGTTGTAATAACATATTCTCCACCCTCTAAAGCACCCTTTACGGCAGATTTAGAATCATCAGTCACTAATACTTCTACATTTATACGTTTTGCAACATATCTGTTTCCTAATGGACTGCTTTTCTCTTTAACAACTAAGATAAATTTACCGTTATTATCTTCTCTTATTGAACTGTTAGGTACTACATAATCATATGTCGCACTCTTATCACCTAATGAAACTGTCATGGTTGAACCGGCTTCCACATCTCCCTCTATATTCAGAACTAATAACTTCTGTTTACCCGGTGCTGCCGGGTCGTTCTTTATAGTTGTAAGTGTTGCCTTAACATCTCCATAATACCATGAATTAGATATTGTAGCCTCATCACCTATTTTAACCTTTTTAACCTGGTCTTTTGTTACTGAAATAGTTAATGAATAGCCATTATCTTTATTCTGAATTGTAATAAATGGTGTATCAGGAGAAATTGTATCTCCATTCTTAATATCAACTGTAAGAATTGTTCCATCTACTGTTGACTTGATTTCATTTCCTACAGAATTCTGTTTTAACTTCTCAATATTCTGTTCTGCTGTCTTAATAGCTTCATACTGTGAACGTAAATCATTAACTGTATTAATGTCTGCTAAATAATTCGTATGCTCTTTTGTAACAGTTTCTAATTCTTTCTGTGCTGCCTCCAGGCTCTGATTGAGCTTGTCAATTTCAGGATTAGATGAATTATTAGAATTATCATCCATACCCATGTCATCTGCTCCATCACCTGCTGCATTATCTGCGCTTGTCTGACCACTTGTGGCATTTAACTTATTTATCTGTTCCTGTATATTGTTAACTTTATCCTGTGCTGCTTTTACTTTAGCTGATATTGCAGCAAGTGTGGCTCTGTTCTCCTCATAATAATCCTTACCACTTTCAGCCTTATTTACTAAAGACTGATCTGTTTCATTAACTAAAATGCTGTTTCTATATGCTGTTTTAAGATTATCTAATTCAGCCTGTGCTGTAGTTATCTCTGAACTGTCGCCGCCTTTTAACTTCACTAACACATCATCTTTCTTAACAGTGTCGCCTGCCTTGACAAGTACTTCTTCAACTTCCCTGCTCTCACTAATAGCTACTTCTTTTGCCTCACCGGATTCAATTGTTCCGGTTCCTCTTATCTTTGATGATACTGAATCTGACTCAATTGCCTGAGTTGCTACCTGAGGAAGTGAATGATTCATAATTGTATTTGAAAAGAAAGTAAGTAATAATAGAACTACAAAGAAAACTATCGCAAATCTTTTTACCCACTTTTTTCTTGCTATGTGTTGTTTTTCTTCCATTTCTACCTCCACGTTTACCTATATAGCGATTTAATAACCAATCTTTGTACTTATTCTTGTTCTACCTGAATTTCGCACTAACCTTTAATACCACTTTGCGATGTTATACCATCTACGAGATATTCCTCACCATATAAGAATACCAGCAGACTTGGTATCATATAAATTACCGCTACCGCAAATGCAAGACCGATTTCACCAGAATTGATTCTTGACAGGAATATGGATAATGGATATTTGTCCTGACTTTTTAACAAAATAAGTGGTTGTTCCACCATATTCCAATAATCTATAAATACAAGTATTCCAACTGAAAATAATGCACTTTTACATAATGGCATACATATTCGCCTGAATATCTGCCATTCTCCTGCTCCATCCATCTTAGCAGCTTCGATAATTGCCGGTGAAATTCGTCTCATATATTTAGTCAGCAGGTATACGCTGAATGGTGAGAAAAATCCCGGCAGCAGAATTGCCCATTTGGTATAAAGTATATGTAACCATTTCGATACCAGGAAATTCGGTACTAATGTGACCTGATATGGCATAAGCATCATAATAACATATACAAAGAATACAATTTCTTTCTTCTTACCTCTGAAACGTGTAAAACCATATGCTGTCAAAGATGCAATTAACAATTGTACAATAACTATCGGTACAACATATAATACTGAATTCCAGAATTTAATCAGATAATCCGGACTCTTGAATAATACCGTTATATACTGGCTGAATGATACTTTATCAGGTATAAATTTCAGATTAACCTTTTCTGATATAAACTTATGTGAACCATTATTGCTTGTATCGAATACCTTCCCATAATTAGCTGTAATCTCAGTTTCATTCATAAATGAATTACATATGGTAAGTACAATCGGAATTACGAAAAAGATTACAAATATTAATGCGACTAATGTCTTTGTTCCAATCTTAGTAATTCTTTTAATCGATTTTTTCTTCATTATTCTTCCACATCCTTTCCGTATCTATTTTCTACTACAAAAAGAATGCCTATGATAATTACCATTACATCAAACATAATAACTGCCGCTGCCGATAATTTCTGGTAATCTAATGAAGCAAACGTATTGTTCATAAAATGCTGAAGCATATACAGACTCTCATACGGATAATCACCCGTCAGAAGATAGACTTCCCTGAACACCTTAAACGAATTGATTACTGATAGAACTGTTACGAACATTATCGTTGGTGATAAATATCTTAATTTAACTTTCCAGAACAACTGCCAGTTTGATGAACTGTCTAATCTTGCAACCTCCATAATCTCTTTAGGAATACTTGAGTATGCCGCCATAAACAATATCATATTATATCCGAGATTCTTCCATAGAAATAATATGACTATTACAACCGGAGCATATTTTGATTTGAACCAGTCTATTTTATCTACGCCAAATATTCTGATAAAATCATTTACAACACCATTATAATGGAATAATACCTGAAAAATAAGCACTACAGATGCCACTGGAACCATTAACGGTGTTAAAAATAATGTTCTGAACTGACTTTTAAATGGTATATTTTCCATCATCAGCGACGCCAGCAGCATCGATAAGATGACTGCTAACGGCACTGCTATAAATGTGAATCTCATCGTATTAAATGCGGCTTTTTTGAAAGCCTCATTCTCCAAAACATTAATGAAATTATCAAAAAATACAAATTTTTTACTAACAATATTATCTATCATTGAATAATAGATAACTACAAAAAATGGTACAACGAAAAATGTTAATACGCCCAGTATACTTGGAAGCATAAATAAATTAGATTTTATTCTGCTCTTCTTATCCCAGCCAGACTTTTTATGTCCTTTATTTTTCTTAGTGATTTTAACCATTTTACCTAAGCCTTCCTAAGCTATTTGTTCTCTTTTACATACATTGATATACGGCTCTGAATAATATCTGCAACTTCTTTTGCTGTCTTCTGACCTTTAAAGAATGCTTCTGCCTCTTCTGTAATCATTTCACCAATCTTTATATCATATGAATTTCTTCCATCAATTGAATTAATAATGTCTTTAATAGCCTTGATATCATCATCACTTGCTACTCCTACTTTGACTTCAACATCACCAATTGTCCATACATTTTCTGATACCTGTTCATTTCCATTTTCATCTGTATAAGTATCCGGTGTCTTTGCATCTTCTAATTTTTTATCTAATTCTGACTGTATTATTGGGAAGCCAAATGCATAAGAAGAAAATTTACCTTCTTCTGAATCTTCCGGAATATAGAACTGTTTAATGAATTCCCATGCAACATCTTTATTCTTAGATTTTGATGAAATAGCTAATAAGCTTCCACTGCCTGATACTATTACACCATTTCCATCATCTACAGGCGCACCCTTGAATGATATATCTTTACCAAAGATTGCTTTTGCGACCATATAATCATCTACGCCAGTTAAAAATGCGTTCTGTAAAATTAATTTGTTCTGTCTGATTAATGTTGACTCATCTACATATTCGCTGTCATCATAATTTTTATAAAATTCATCTGAACTCTTATAATTTCCACTAAATTCTAATAATTTAACAAATTCATCTGAATTAAATCTGCAGTCACCTGTTTCCCAGTTGATATATCTGTCTAATTGCGTTGTACACATACTAAGCAGACTGTCACTTGTTAAATCTTTTATCATTTCAACACCATCAGGTAAACTCTTTGTTAAATTAATGAAATCATCTAATGTCCAATGAATGTCTTTACCAACTGTATCAGTTGCTCCAAACCAGCCTGATAAAGTAAAGCACTGTGGTAATACATATAATTTGCCATTAATCTTGTATGCATTTACAACGCTCTGTACTAATTTATCTAACTTAATATCTTCTTCCTTATTGAAATAAGGTGTTAAATCTTCAAGTAATCCCTTTTCATCATATCTTTCAAGATATCCTTCCATTGAACTGAAATCAATGATATCAGGACAATTTCCGGAAGCTATATCTGAATTAAATCTTGAAATTACATTTGAGTAATCTTCTTCTTTATCATCATAATACTCAACAGTTACAATTCTGTATTTATCATTTGTTTTGTTGAATTTAATGACTCTTTCCTGAAGATCTGAATCAAGATATAATACACCTAACTTAATCTCTGTTTTGCCTGATTTATTAGAATCCTGTTTCTCAAATGTATAAATTCCTGTAGTATCTGAATCTTCTGAAACAATACAGCCGATTGTGCCATCTGATAATTCATACACAGCCTGAACACTATCAGGATTAATATCACTATCTAATAATTTAATAATCTTAGTTGATTTATTATCTTTATAATTTATTCTGTATACATATCCCTCAGCAGCACATATAAGTGTATTATCTTTACCTTCACTATATTGATTTGCATCATATCCCGGCATATCGAAAACCTTTTCTCCTACCTTAAGATTCTCTAAATCAATCTTATAGAATGCATCTTTGTCTTCACCCCATGTTGATACTAACATTTCACCATCTGGCAACTTAAGAAGTGCCTCAAATGACTGGTCACCATCACTTTCAATCTTTCCTTTTTCATTACCTTCTTTATCTGTAATTTTCAGATAATATTCACTCTTCTCTGCTGATACACATAACTCGACTAATTCTCCGTCATCTGTATACTCCTGTGCTACAGATGAATCCTCTCCTCCATCATCATTAATATTCACAGTAACCATATCACCTTTAACTTTATCTATGAGATTAAAGTCTTTATCATATTTATAAGTAACATCATAATATGAATATGTGTCAGATTTTTCACCATTATCATTGTATTCAGAATCTGTATCAATAGACACAGAACCTTTGGCTATGTAATTGCCATCGTTATCTTTGAGAACTGTATTCATATATACATCTTCATCTGCTTTAACTTCTTTTGTCTCTTTTGTCTCAAGGTTATATCTTATAAGACCTGTATTACTTCCCTCAGCTCCCGGTCCATCTGCTGAAGTATCTAAATCATAATATGAACCATATAATTCTCCATCTTCTACTCTGATAGCTGATAGGGTATGATTAATCTCACCCTGTGAGACAACACTATATTGATCAATCTTCTCCTTTTTCTTCTTACTGTCACTTTTTCCACAGCCTGTCATCTGAAAACACATCATACCTGCAAGTGCCAGAGCTACGATTCTTTTAGTTCTAAACATTTTATTGCTCATTAGCTTCCTCCTTTTATTTTAAACCTGTTTTCATTATATAGGAATAATAAAAGCCGGTCAATTAAACCGGCTTCATATTTACATTAAATTTACAACTTAATAAATATTCAATTACATCTTAATCTTATCTTAAGTTTCTGTTAATCTTATTGTAAATTTAAAAATATTTTCTATTAATTACAAATCATTATCAGATGCTTTGTGAATACTATCTTAACACTTACTATCTTAATCTCTTAAGTATCTCCAATATATATTTCCATGTTCTCTCCACACTGCTTATAGACATTCTCTCTGATGTAGTATGAATATCTAATATATCAGGACCAAATGATACACAGTCTAAATCTTTAATCTTGCCAGCGAACAATCCACATTCCACACCTGCGTGAATAGCTTCCACAATCGGTTCTTCACCATATTGTTCCTTATAAATATCTATCATAAGGTTACGAAGTGTTGAATCTTTCTTATATTCCCAGGCAGGATATTCACCCACGCAGGTTACACTTCCTCCAAGCACTCTTATAAGGCAGTCCATACGATCTATTAATTCCTGTTTTTCACTTCCAATGCTGCTTCGTACTGAGAAACTCATACTTACTTCACTATTATCTTTCACAGTCTTTAATATTCCCATATTGAGTGAGGTCTGGACAAGTCCTTTTATATCTGTACTCATTCTCTGTATTCCTCCCGGAAGATTAACAAGTGCAACTATAACCTTTTTAGTGCTGTCTGTATCCATTACTTCTACATTATTACCAGAATTATCAGAATCATTAATTGATTTAATATTTGAATCATTATTGGTTTTAAATAATACAGTGATATCCTTATCCGTATTCTTATATTCATTCTTCAAAATGTCGTTATATTCTGCTACTAAGCTGTCTATTTTATCAAAATCTTTATCCGAAATAACGATTTCTGCTACACATTCTCTTGGAATTGCGTTGTCTTTCAGACCACCTGCAGCTGATATTATTCTGCAGCCATATTTAACATTTATGGCATCTAATACCCTGCCCATAATTCTGTTAGCATTTGCTCTTTCCTTATCTATCTCTACACCTGAATGTCCACCATTTAATCCTGTTATAGTTAACTTCATAATCTTATTTACATTAACATCACTGACTGTTTCGTATCTGACAGGTACGTGACAGGTTGCTGTTGCTCCACCTGCGCAGCTTACTAACAGATGTCCCTCATCTTCTGAGTCTAAGTTGAGCATTATATTTCCCTTTAACTCCGAACAATCAATGTCTGCCGCACCTAACATACCTATCTCTTCGTCCACTGTAAATACGGCTTCTATCGGAGGGTGAGGTATGTCTGTCGAATCAAGTATAGCAAGGGCATAAGCTATCGCAATACCATCATCACCGCCTAATGTAGTCTTAACTGCCTTTAACATGTCTCCATCAACTATGAGTTCTAAGCCCTCTTTCTCCATATCAATCAGGCAGTCATTTTCTTTCTCACATACCATATCTAAATGTCCCTGAATGATTACAGGCTGTGAATTCTCATATCCCGTTGTTCCATCTTTGAATATGATAACATTGTTAGATTTATCCTGAATATATCTTAAATTGTGCTCCTTTGCAAATTCAACGCAATAATCACTTATCATCTTAGTATTTGATGAACCATGCGGAATCTCACATATTTTTTCAAAATATTTCCATACTTCTGCTGGTTTGAATTCTTTTAAAACTGACATATTTTCTCCAATCTGATATGCATATAACTGTAATCCAGACTATAATTTAGCCATGCAATACCTAAGTTCATAATTCAACATAATTTTTTAAACAGCCTGTCATTTATATTATATGCTATATTTTATGTTAAATTTCGTAATCAATGCACATTCTTACTTCCATATAAGGTCTTACATTATTATCTGCAACTTTTACATGGTCTTTATGAACTGCATATCCTTTAAGTGATTCTTCATCTTCAAATGTCGAATCTAACATTACATCTGCATTTGATGAACTTAATCTTTCTGTCTGCACCTTTATGTCAATAAGTCCAGGTATCCTGCCTTTGAGTCCCTCTAGACCTGCTTTAACGCCTGCTCTTATCTGCTCTTTTTCTTCTTCTGTCTTATCATCTTTAATCTTCCATAAAATAATATGTTTTACCATTTTTTATACCTCTTTCCTATAAATATGATTTTTTACGCTTTATATTTTCTATAAATAAGATTTCTTACGCTTCGTATCTGTTACAAGATTTGGATTACCATCATTCTTCATTGCATTTATTTTGACATCATTTAAAGCTGAAATCATATAAAATAAAATCATATATAAATAATAAATTATATCCATTAATATATCAATAAAAAGAGGGTAAATTCTTTCAGATTTCATAAAAAACTGTTTCATCATTCATAAAGCGAATCCAGTGTTAGCAACAAAACATCTTCATCTTTCAGATTTTCTACCCATTCTGTGTAACCAGATAATGAAAAGAATATATATTTTGAAACTTTATATTTTGCAGCGATAACTTTTCCTCTTCTGACCAAAGTTTCGTAAATACCTTTATCAATCTTTTCATTCTTAAATTTGCACTCTCCAATAACCGCTTTTTTATCGATATCCGATATGCCGACAACATCTATATCTGCGGACTGCGTTCTTACATTACCACTCTTGTCGGTAATATTTTCCACGCCCCACCAACAGCCTACCGAAGTAAGAAAACAACCATATTCGCCTGTTATTCCTTTCTTCAAAGTATAGTATCTGCACATTTCTTCAAATACAGTGCCCATAAAAGAATGCAAAATCGGCTTAACTGCTTTCTGATAATAAAGTTCTCCCTGCCCCATTTCAATTACACTTGTGCCCTTTGGAATAAACTCATACCAGAATTTAAACATATAGTCTTTTAAAACATATTGTGTTTTCTTTTTATTCTTTTCGTCTGTGATACATTTTTTCTTCTCAACCAGTCCAACATTGAGCAGTTTATCCAAGGAATATAATACGGTCTGTTCTTTTTCGCAAATTTTCCCTGCGATCGTATTAAGCGTGTTTTCTCCTGATGCAATCTGCTCTACAATATTATTTACAATTGATATATCTGCAAATTCCTGTGTCAACAAATTTCTGGTCTCATCATACAAATATCCATCTGTCCGAAAAAAAAGCCTTACAATATTTTCATCAATACTTTTTGTCGCATCGATCATTGACAAATACTTTGCGACACCGCCAGTAACACCATAACAGATTGCTTTATCCTCATTTGAATAGCTCGGTACAAATTTAGCCGCATCCAGATAATCAAATGCCTCCAACTTAATCTGAGAATCTCTTCTTCCAAAAAGAGGACTCTTTTCACTAAGAACTTTCTTTTCCATAAAACTTAGTGCCGAACCGCATAAAATGATTTTTAGATTTTTATCCTTCCAAGTTGTATCAATATATTTCTGTATGATTGATAAAAGAGCCTCATCCTTTTCTGCCCAATATGGCAACTCATCAATCACAAGCACCAGCTTATCACTGCCAATGTTTTTATCAATAAAATCAAAGACTGCTTCCGTTGTATGGAAGCTTATATCTCCCATCCCCGGCATCATCAAATCTATTACCTGTTGGGAAAACAATTCTAAATTTCGATTTTTTCCAACTTTTGTCGCTGTATAAAATATAGTTTTTTTATCTTTGACAAATTCTGCAATAAGTGTAGACTTTCCTATACGTCTACGGCCATATATCACGGTCATTCCTATCCCGTCTTTGTCATAAAACTCTTGTAGATATGCTAACTCTCTTTCTCTACCAATAAACATATAAAGTGCCTCCATTTATTCAAATCATTTTTGTTAAAATCGATTTTTATTAAATATAATTTAGCATACTATTTTATATATGGCAATTATTTTTTCTTCATTATTTTTTGCATATACCTCTACAAGGTCAACATCCACAAGACTTATTTTTGTGTGTTTGCACATTTTTATACAGTGGATTACCATAAAAAAAACAACGCATAACCGATTTATTGATTTGCGTTGTCTATATTTAATAATTTTATATACAATTCTCTGTTACATTCTCTCAATAGCTTTAACCTTACAATTCTCATAGCAACTGCCACAATGCAGACAATTATTCTGTCTGATTACAAATGGCGTTCCTTTGTCTATACACTTCTGCTGACATTTAGCCATACATCTTCCACATTCGATACATCTGTCAGTTATGTAATATCCCTTTGCCTTAGCCACTGCATTTCCCATAGTATAAACCTCTCTGAATATCGGCTTCACACCAAGGTTAAAATACTCGACTTCTGCCTCATCAATACAGAAAATAATCCCTATATCTCTTGTATCACCCGGATACACATTAGCAAGATATGGCTGTTCTTCGGAGATTTTATCTCTCCACAATATCTGTTCTTCATCATTTACAGCATATGCCTTGCCTGAAAGCCTAATCATCTCTTAGGTCAGTCACTTAAGCCAATACTTGATTCTATGGTAGAATGGGGTAATGCATATAAGAATATGTAAATAATTCAGGATGATTTTCTAAATCATCCTCTTTTGTTATCGGTCTTATAACCTTACATGGAACACCTGCTGCTAATACTCCGTCAGGAATATCCCTTGTAACAACACTTCCTGCACCGATTACGCAGCCATTTCCGATTGTAACGCCTCCGCATACAGTTACGTTTCCTGCTAACCAGCAATTATCTCCTATGGTTATAGGTTTAGCGTATTCTTTATCAGCATATACACCATCATCACGTTTATATATATTTCTATCCTGAAACCTCAATGGATGTACTGGTGTAAGCAATGATACATTTGGTCCCATAAATACGTTACTTCCTATTTTCACCGGACAGCAATCAAGACATGTAAAATTGAAATTCGCATAGCTGTTATCACCTATTTTCGTAAAACAACCATAGTCAAACTGGACCGGTCCCTGAAGATATACATTACTGCCTTTATCAGGTATGAGTTCATCTAGAATTTTATCTCTGTCTGAGTCCGTTTCGAAACAATCATTATACTTCTTACTGAGTATATGCGCTTTTTGTCTAAGTTCAAGAAGCTCCTTATCCGATGGGTCGTATATTAATCCCGAAATCATTTTCTCTTTTTCATTCATTTCTTCTGACCTCTCCTTTTGCAAATCTTGTTTAATACATTTATAAAATTATTTCTTAATGTCGATATTTTACAATATGCACATTATTATAACACATAGCTATAAATGTCCACATTATATAAATATATCATTACAAAAATTATAATCCTATAAATATACCATCACAAATATATACAATTCTATAGATTATTTTAATCCTTATTTAGCCTTCGTCAGAGTTTGATTCTTCAAATTCTTTTATTTCCTGTTCATAGGCGGGCTGCACATCAGGAAGTGGTAATGCCTGTCCCATCTCTGCATAGAATTTCAGACTATCGTGAAGCTGTGTCTGTACTGTCCAGATACTTACCGGATAAATTGCATTTTTAACTTCTTTTTCTCTATCTTCTGTCGTATTTTCTCCTATTACATTTTCTTCTGCAGCATTATTTTCTGTGACATTATCTACTATATCTTTATATTCTATGTTTTTTTCTTCTATATTTTTATTTGCTTCCGGAACTTCTTTTATAGGAAAATCAGGTTCAGTTATATGTTTAGAAATCAGACCATCTAAACCAGAATACCCAAGATATCCCACGATGCCACTGTCATTTAACCAGAAATACAGATATTCGCCCTCACTGTTCGGTCCCCAGATGAGTGCTTGCTGCTTCATCGTTGTAATCTTGCCCAGATAACAAGAACCAAGCGGTGTCTCTATCTTACGATATGCTTCATAGATGTCCTCAATCTTCTTCGGTTCTTCCATGGTAATCATAATAACTCCATTGTCACCAGGATTATAGTCACCGGGACTTCCTAACATCCAGATTGCAACTCCAATAATCAGTACCACTGTAGCAAAGCTAACCGGAATATCTTCCCAATGACCTGCTATACATATCTTAATACTTATCAATATGACAATTATGCTTACAATTCGATAACTCCACTTACGCCTTGTTAATGCTCTTTTTGTTGCTTCTTTTTCGTTATTCTCGTTTTCTGACATATGCCTCTCCTTTATCTTCGTTATATTTAATCAGGCTCTACCAACATCATTATGTCAGCAGAGCCTATATTAATTCATACTGAAAAGCTTATTTTACTTACAATTTTTCTTTTTTCTTCTTGTAAATATTCCTGTAATTCCAGCGATTGAAGCCATAAGAAGTGTAATCCAAAGTGTTAAATTCGTACTATCTCCTGTCTTAGCAGGTGTTGTACTTTGATGGTTACCCTTTGTATCTGACAAATCATTCTTCTTATTGCCTGGCAAACCAGCCTGATTTGTATTCGAATTCGCATTGTTATTCTTATTATCACCAGCATTAGTGCTGCTATTATTGTTATTATCGTTACCGTTATTATTGTTGTCATTGTCATCATTATTGTTATCGTTATTACCATTATTATGGTCATTATCAGATGTTTTCTTCACTACATTAAAATTAGTAAATGCCATTCCATCTTCCCATACGATTTCAAATGAATGACTTCCGACAGAAAGCGTCTTAAGATAATCAGCTTTCAATGTGATTATTGTAGAGCCCTCTGTGGCTATATAATTTGTTGAATCTATAAGCTCTCCATCCACTTTTACACCTGTGAACTTAGCCAATTCACCATTTCCACTGATTACGATACTACTCTCTGAGTTTTCAACCCACTTACTGTCAGTACCATTAATAATCTCGTATGCTACCTGCTCAAGTTTCTCAATCTCTTCTACTTCAAGAGTTTCTCCACAAACTATACACTCTTTATGTCTGCTTCCACTTTCTTTAATTGTTGCAGGCTTATCTAATATCCAGTCACTTGATATATGTCCTGTTGCAGGGGCTGTTTCTACATTTTCCATAGTCTGCTCTGCAAAATGAGGATTAGTAAATACTGCTTTATATGTTGTAAGTTCAGGTCTTGTACAGTTCTTACTCTGTGTTACTGTAGCAGTTGTATCAACTGTCTCTGATTCTTTATTCTGGCATACCTGACATATTCTTTCGGCTGTACATTCAGTGTTGTCAACGTTAAATGTATATGTTGGTTCACTATAGCTATGTTCACCATTTACTGTTACATTAACTACTGTGCTGTTTCCTGCTTTATCAGACACCGTAATCTTATGTATTCCTGCTGATAAAGTATACACACCGTCAATTGCTGTAAGTGTTGTTGTAGCTAAAGCCGTTGTATCTGTTACCTTATTGATGTTCTCATCGGATACTGTAAACTTGGCATTTATACAATAAGTGTTACCCTCTGTAATTCCATCAACTACAGGTGATATTGTGTCCACAATCATTCCATCTGTTGAAATATATGTAGCATTTCCTGCGAAATCCTCAATTCTTGCGAAGACAACATATCTATCATCTGCCGCAATGTTAAATGATGATGCGTATTCTTTGAATTTGCCTTCTGCATATTTTTGTGCAAGTTCATCTGTTGTATATGCTTTAGCATCTATGCCACTTACAAGTAAATATGAAATCTTAACAGCATTTTTTGAGGAATCATATCCTTCTGAATTATAGCTGTCATCATTTCCTGTGATTGTTACTTTCTGTGTTTCCTTAAAGAAATGACCAAAAGTAATTGTATTTAGCAATGAATTCCACCTGTTATTGCTGACTGTTATCTCTCCTGTCGGATTAGTGATATCTGTTATGAGACTTCCGTACTCTGCACCACACTCGTCACATATTGCTTTCTTGAAATAGCTGGCTGTTCCACCAACGCAATCTCCGTCTTCTCTATAGGTACAATCCGGATTCTTACACTTCTTACTATGCGTATCATCTCCATTTGATATCCATTCTGACATATTATGTCCTGTTGCAGAAGCTGTCATAACATCTGTCCTTACCTGCTCTTTAAAGTCATTATTATGTGCATTTTTAAATGTTGCTGTATATTTAGTAAGTTCAGGTCTTGTACAGTTCTTACTCTGTGTTACTGTAGCAGTTGTATCAACTGTCTCTGAATCAGTATACTCACATATTTCGCATTTTCTTGTAGCTGTACATTTCTTATTATCGCCTGACCAGATATATGTGTGTATATAAGTATGAGCTGTCTCATCTATTCTATATCCATCACTCTTATCGCAATGTGCTATCGTACACTCTTTCCAATGATTTATACCATCGCTCTTCCAAATCGCCCCATCGAATTTATGAACATGAACGACATTGATTATAATATCGCAGGTCTTTGTTCCGCCATTCTTAGTATATGAAACCGTTAATGTCTTATTGCCTGCTATGTTCATATCTATATCAGAAGCATTTGTAGTAAATTCTGTAACATTCTCACTATAACCATCTGCATAATTAGCTGTTACAATGATATCATCAACATTTAATATATCACCCTCTTTGTAACTCTGCTTTGTCTTTATAGCATTTATACCTGTAGGTGCAAGGGTTGTATCATGTGTAATCTCAAGCCTTCCGTTTACCACTAAAATATTGTAGCTGTGTGTCACATCTTTACGATTTCCAATCTTGACATTACTTACTGTAATTATTCCGTTGTCAGTAAGCGCTGATGTACTTGGTGTAAGTGTAATATCTGTAATACTATCTCCGCCTGCTAAACCACTCACTTTATATTTAGTCTGGTCAATGTTATGATTCCATACAACCGACTGATTGCCTGCTGTAATTGTGACATCTTTCCTGCTGATATTTACTGTCTTAGAACCTTTGATTGTATCATAGTTTGCTTTCTCAATCTTATAGTAAACTGTATACTCTCCTGCATCAGTATACTTTGGATTCTCTTCGCTGTAATTAATTCCATCTTCACCGTAAGTTATCTTAGTACCAGCTGGATTAGTAACACTCACATCTATGCTATGTGCCTGTCCGTCATATGTTCCACTATAATCAGAAGCTGTATAATCCTGAATTGTTCCATTTGATATTGTAAGTGTAATAGTTGCCTCACCTGCTGCATAATTTCCTTTAGCAGATGTGGTAAGTTTCACTTTAATTGTTCCTGTCTTAGTAACAGTAAGTGTACTTCCATCCAGATTACCCTTACCTGTAACAGAACCATCCTCTGTATGTGATATAATTGAATATGTAGGTGTTCCTGCATTCTCATCAATTGTAAAATACTGTGATACATCAATGTCTGAGCCGTTAAAACTAATACTTGAATCTGTTCCTGTGATTGTAACCGTTGTAGCTGCTTTATTCTTAATCTTTACTGTACCTGAAGTTTTGCAGCTACTGTCTACTTCATAATTGCTCAAATCGTCAAAATTTTTCCAGATAAAAGTATTCTCTGCTCCCGGTGTTTCATCATATGTTCCGTCAATATACCAGATAACACGCAAAGAATGCTCGAACCCAAGCGGTGCTCCTTCAGACAGAAAGCCCGCATATTCACCAAGTTCATCATTGAATACTTCATTATTACTGAATATAATACTATCAGCAGTATAGTACCCTGCAAATGTATTATCACTTGGAACTGTAGGTGGTATTACCTTAATAATCTTATCTTTAGTTGACACATAATCCTTTGTAACAGTAATTGTTCCATCAGCATTGACCGTCTTATTATCTGATAAAGTACTCTCATTTACAATAATCTCTGTAGCATCAGTTACTATATATCCTGCAACCGGAGTAAATGTCATATGTGCCTTATACGTATATGGATAATAACTGGCTATATCTCCATAATCATCTATCCAATTAAGTGATGCCCCGGCAATATTTGCTGTATTGCAAGTTATCTGAGTACTAAGATATTCTCCTCCCTTAGGAAGATTAATAGTTGCCTCAATTCTATCTATAATCTGATTCACATTAATGATAGAACCTTTCTGTATGCTATAGTCCTGTAATGTTTTATCATTTTCAAGAATTGTATCTTCATATTTTAATTGATATTTATCTGTATCAATTCCTGTAACATTGTATATTATCTGATTTAATTCTGCTATAGTCATATCTTTGTTATATTCAATACCAAATATATGCTCTACATCAGCATCATGATAACATATGTTTACCTCATTAGCTGACTCTGCCTGTACCGCACGTATCAAATTATCTTCAGTTGTCTCTATCCAGATAGCACAAGTGGATAAATCAATATCTGATGTTAAGTTAAGTGCTGTCTTAATATCTGAACTCTTTACCGTAACTGTATCTGAACCTGTAATCTGCTTACTGTAATACCAGTCATCGGTTCCATCATTACCCTGTATAACAAGTGCTACATTGCCTGACGCATTTCCCTTTACTGCTTTAACCTCACCGGATACTGCATTAAAGGTTACTGACCCAACGTCATCAGGATTGCCACCAAATCGTAATGTCATAGCTGTATCAGAAGCTATTATACCTGATATCGCATCTTCTGATGTTGCTACTGTTGCAGCAGATGCAAAGATAACTTCTGACAGATTCAGATTAGCAGCCGGACGTACTTCATACTCATCTGAAATATGTATACTTCCAACACAATATCCCGGACACGCAATAAGTTCATCATTTTTTGAAATAGTGTTAGGTGTTCGAAGCCAGAAATATTCTCCATTATTCCAATAAGTAGTCATCGCAAGTTTTTTATCATTACTACTTCCTGCCCATATATATTGATTATCATTCTTATCCCCTGTCAATGCATATAATTTATCAGTTGTTGTATAAGTTGTACTCTGTCGTGGTACATTTGTTGTAACTGTAGTGTTATTCATCATATGCTGCTCTGCATAAGAAAAGTAATTATTATTATTACTACTTGCCATATCCTGCAACACATTTCGAAGCTGGCTGCTTTCATAATAATTCAAATCCTGCCCATCCTCATTCCATAAATCCCATTCATTAAATACCTGTCCCGTCTTAATCGGACTTGCCGCAAATATAACGGTATTATCTCCTGTTACACCATCATCTTTACCTAAGATATACCATTCCTGTGAGTTTCCTGCACTATTCTTACCGAATGAAAGCTTACCTATATTGGCTGCCTTTCCATCACTATATGGTGTAAATGAATTCATTAACTGTTCTTTTGTAACATATGTGGTATTGATTTTCTCAATCTCTTTTTCAGCCTGTACTGCGTATATAACATTGTCTTCTGTAGTCTCTAACCAGATTTTACAAACTGATAAGTCAATATCAGATGTCATATTAAGCGCTGAACTTATATCAGAAGCTTTTACTGTAACTGTATCTGAGCCTGTAATCTGCTTACTGTAATAGCAGTCATTTGCTCCATCATCTCCCTGTACCACGAGTGACACATTGCCATCGTTACTTCCTCTTGAAACCTTGATTTCTCCTGTAGCTGCATTATAGATTGCAGTACCTATATTCTTGCGGCTTCCGTCTAACCTTAATGTCATAGCTGCATCAGAAGCTATTCTATCTGCTACTTCTGTATCTGATGATGCACTTTTAGCGGCAGATGCAAATAAGACATCTGACAGGTTAAGATTAGAGACTGGACGTATTCCAAGATATCTCTCTTTATAATTAACATAAGTTCTACCAACACTATTATATGATGTATACGCATAATATTCCACATTTCCAGAGTCCTCGTCTGGTGAGCGTAACCAGAACCAATTTCCATCATTCCAATATGTATCTGCAAACAACTCCTTGCCATCATCACTTCCTACTCTTATATTTTTACCAGTAAAACCTTCCGAAGTTGATGATGGTACATATAACTTATCTGATGTAGTATAATTGCAGCCATTCATTGTGTCATTTGTTATAACTGTAGTTATATTCATTAAATTCTGCTCTGTTTCTGAAAAGTAAGTATTATTACCACTTTTTACCATATCCTGAAGTGTACTTCGAAGCTCACTTGCTCCGTAATGATTTACATATACCTGTATAGAACCAGCACCATCCCCATAACCGGTCCCGCCTTCATAACTATATGTCTGTATATAGTCCCCTGTATTATAATTAAACCTATGTTCTGTTCTAATAGTACTTGATGCAAATATAACGGTATTGTCTCCACTTACTCCATTATCCTTACCTAAAATATACCATTCCTGTGCATCTCCATCACTATTCTTACCGAATATAAGCTTACCTATATTTTCAGCAGTTCCATCACTGTTAGGTGTAAACGAATTCATTAACTGCTCTTTTGTCATATATGAGATATTGATTTTCTCTGCCGGCACCGCATATGCCATATTATTCTCAGTCGTTTGTAACCAGATTTTACAAACTGATAAGTCAATATCAGATGTCAGGTTAAGTTCTGTCATTATATCCGAAGCTTTTACTGTAACTGTATCTGAGCCTGTAATCTGCTTACTATAATACCAGTCATTTGTTCCATCATTTCCCTGTATTACAAGTGCCACATTTTCTGCACTTCCCTTAGATACCTTAATGTTTCCTGATGTATCATTATAGAATACTGAACCTATATTCTTACTGTTTCCATCTAATCTTAATGTCATAGCTGTATCTGAAGCTATTATGCCCGATACTGCTGTCTCTGATGTTGCACTTTTAGCAGCTGATGCAAATAAGACATCTGATAAGTTAAGATTAGAAGCCGGACGTATTCCAAAATACCCCGGATAGCTCGGATAACTACCACCAATCGAAATATGATTATATGTAGTATCCGCATACCACACACTAGATGAATAACATGGTTTGCGCAGCCAGAACCACACGTTGCTACTATAATAATCCCAATATGTGGCTGTATTTAATTTCTTGTCATCATTACTTCCTACTGTTATATTTTTTTCAGCACCAGTAGTACCTGCTGTTGATGGTGCATATAACTTATCTGATGTAGTATAATTGTTGTTATTTTTTGAATCATATGTTGTAACTGTAGTTACGTTCATTAAATTCTGTTCTGTTTCTGAAAAGTAGGTATTATTACCACTTTTTACCATATCCTGATGTACGCTTCTAAGTTCACTTGCACCATAATGATTTACATCTACCTGAATAGAGCCAGCACTGTCTCCGTAACCTGTCCCTGCTTCATAATTGTATGTCTTTGTATAATCTGAAGTATCATAACTAAATATCTGTCCTGATTTAATAATGGGACTTGATGCAAATATAACGGTATTGTCTCCACTTACTCCGCTATCTTTGCCTAAGATATACCATTCCTGTGCATCTCCATCACTATTCTTACCGAATATAAGCTTACCTATATTCACTGCCGTTCCATTACTGTCGGGTGTAAATGAATTCATTAACTGCTCTTTTGCAGCATAGGCTGTTACACTAGGTAAACCTGCTTTTGTACTATTGTTATCATCTGCAAGTATACCGTCTAGATTACCCGGTAACACCATAAGCACTGCCATCAGCACTGCCATCAGCACTGCAAGTATTCTCTTCGTTACCCGCTTCCTTTCTTCTTTTTTCATAATCTTCCTCCTTGTTCTAATGTCTTTTATGACTTATTCTAAGCCATAACTAGTACATTTTAATTTATATATCTAAACTATACGGATATTTTCACATAGTTCAATATCATTTGTTTTAGCATCAATAGTTCAGGTGTATAATCCTTGTTCTCTTCTGAACCCCAGATGAACCCGCCTGCATAATATGCACAGGCTGCCATCATCGTATGAACGGTTGCACGCATAAATTCTTCTTTTGGAATATCAGTTCGGAATGTTTTATCTTCCTTCGCTTTCTCATACATCCAGTCCAATCTGGTATTTACAGAATATAAAGACCTATGAAATTCCTTTAATTTCTCTTTATCTACACCCTCATGGGTAACATAGTGATTAAAATTATCATTATAAAGTAATAATTCCTTATAATTCTGATACATCCATATATAGCTGTCCAATGTAAATATGAATCTGTCGATTGCCGGTATATTTTCAATTGATGAAAGTGGACGTACCTCATCTAATTTATCCAGATATGCTTTCCATTTTGCCGCACAGACTGCAATTACTAATTCTGTCTTATTAGCATAACATCTGAATAATGTCGCTCGTCCAATTCCAACCGCATCTGCGATTTCGCCCATACTGACCGGTTCTATTTTTCTTTCCACAAATATCTGAAACGCTGTATCAATTATCTTCTGATTGCGTGCGTTTTCTTTTTCCATTTGTTTTTCTGATTTGCTCATAGCATTCCTCTTTTTTGATACATACTGTCTCAACTATTTTATATTATATATATACTGATGTCAATATTTTGATAAATAAAGACAATTTCTATATTCAACAATAGTAAAAGCTGCCATTCTCTAAAGAATAGCAGCTTTTCTTACTATATCAGTCTTTTTTGTAAATAATTTCTTAATAATTCTCTTCGTGTACTTCAAAATAACTCTGTGGATGATTACATACCGGACATACCTCCGGAGCCTTTGTTCCTACCACAATATGTCCACAGTTACGACATTCCCATACCTTAACTTCACTCTTTTCAAATACTTGTGCAGTTTCAATATTCTTAAGAAGTGCACGATATCTCTCTTCGTGATGCTTCTCAATCTCTCCTACTGCTCTGAATTTTGCTGCAAGTTCAGGGAAACCTTCTTCCTCAGCTGTTTTAGCGAAGCCTTCATACATATCTGTCCATTCATAATTTTCGCCTTCTGCAGCTGCTGCTAAGTTTTCCTTTGTATCACCGATTCCTGCTAATTCCTTGAACCACATCTTTGCATGTTCTTTTTCGTTATCTGCGGTCTTTAAAAATAACGCTGACATCTGCTCGTAGCCTTCCTTTTTCGCTACAGATGCAAAATAAGTATACTTATTTCTTGCCTGTGACTCTCCTGCAAATGCCTCATGTAAATTTTTTTCTGTCTGTGTTCCTGCGTATTTGTTTGCTGCCATTTCTTCTACCTCCATTTTCTCTACTATTTCTTTACTACTTTTTCAAAATCTGATGCCGGATGCTTACATAAAGGACATATAAAATCATCTGGCAATTCTTCACCTACATATTCATATCCGCAGATTCTACAACGCCATATTGTCTGACCATCCTCCGTTTTCCCAACTTCTTCCGGTTTAGGCTTAATGTTATTCTGATAATAATCATATGTGACAGAAGGTATATCACTTAACACTTCCATATCGGTTATCTCACCAATAAACATCGTATGTGAGCCTAAATCTTCTGTTTTATTAACTGTTACAGAAATGTATGCATTTGTACCTTCTGTAATATAATAAATACCATTTGCACCTCTGACACACTTTTCAAATGTTTCAAACTTATTAACATCTCTTCCTGATTGAAAGCCAAAATGTTTGAACAATTCAAACTGTGCCTTCTGACTTAAGACTGATACTGTAAATTTTCCTGTTCTTTGAATCATATCATGCGTATAATTCGCTTTATTAACGCAGATACTTAACTGATTTGGTTCCGAAGCTGCCTGAATCGCTGTGTTAATGATACAGCCATTATCTTTTTCATCTTCTCTGGCAGTCAGTACAAACAGTCCATAACTCAACTTATACATTGCTTTCCTATCCATGTTTTTCCTCCTTTACCTTCTCCATACATTTCGGGCAAATGCCTTTAAATGAAATATCATAATCCAAAAATTCAATTCCATGTGTGTTATGAATTCTTTCTAGCAAGTCCGGTATTTCATCCATGTCCACATCTGAAACCTCACCGCACTTTACACACCTGACGTGGTAGTGATTTTTCAATGTAAAATCAAACCGATTCGGTCCATCTGGGACTTCAACCTTTCTTAAAGCACCTTCTTCTACTAATATATCAAGGTTTCTATATACAGTTCCTTTCCCAATTGTAGGATATGCTTCTTTTATAAATTCATACACTTCATTTACTGTAACATGTCTTTTCATCTCATATACAGCATTTCTTACCAAATTTTTCTGAATAGTGTTTCTTCTATTTGTCATTTGTCCTCCTTATTAAGATTTATTCTTAATAAGGATTATATATCAATATTTTCTTTCTATCAAGAAAAATAATAATTCATGAATCGTGTCAGAAAGTGCAGGCTGAGATACAAACATTTTACTAATAATAAAATATTAAATATTAAATATAATAAAAATTTGTAAAAAATACTTGATTTTTGCAGCATTGTATGATAACATTTCTTTGTTGCGTTAAAAAATGCAAATGGGATATTAGCTCAGGTGGTAGAGCACTTGACTTTTAATCAAGTTGTCCGGGGTTCGAATCCCCGATGTCTCATTATTTATTAATAGGCGATAGACTTTAATTTAAAGTTTATCGCTTATTTTATGTCAGAAAGCAAATAGAAACTGTGGTGGGTTGCGATAGCAACATTTTCTGCTCCGCCGCAGTGTGATCCTCGCAGAGCGTTTTTGCTTACTAGGACAATTTCAACGAAATTTCCTAGTAAGCAAAAAAAATAGAAGTACATTAACAAATGCACTTCTACCTTAAGCTGGGCTAGTTGGATTCGAACCAACGTAATGCAGGAGTCAAAGTCCTGTGCCTTACCGCTTGGCGATAGCCCAATATTTTCCTATAAAATAAAAAAGTTAGCAACCACTACCTTTTACTCGTAGCACTTCCTAACCAAAGGGTGGATACAGGGATTCGAACCCTGGGCCTCCAGAGCCACAATCTGGCGCGCTAACCAACTGCGCTATACCCACCATAGCTCTTCCAGGATTTATCCCAGAAAAAAATGTGCCCAAAGGGATTCGAACCCCCGACCCACGGCTTAGAAGGCCGTTGCTCTATCCAGCTGAGCTATGGACACATATATCTTATATATTACATTGGAATTTTCCAATGCAAAAGCGGGTGATGGGAATCGAACCCACGTATCTAGCTTGGAAGGCTAGTGTTCTACCATTGAACTACACCCGCATACGAGTCGGGGTGACAGGATTCGAACCTGCGACCTCTTGATCCCAAATCAAGCGCTCTAGCCAAGCTGAGCCACACCCCGTTGTTGTATTTGTTTTTCTTGTCTCTCAACAACGCAAGAGTAATTATACTAGCCATGTGCTATTTTGTCAACACCTTTTTTTCAATTTTTTTTATTAATTTTTTTTATCAATTTATGAAAGCATTTTTTCCTATTTTAATTTCTTTATACTTCTCTGTTGCCGCATGTTGTACCCTGCTATCTACAACCGACTTTTCCTCTCCTGTTACTTTCATTGCAGAATTCTTAACATAACCTAATCCTATGCTGGCAATAATAGTACACATAAGTATTATAGCTATCTTCTTCCAATTCCTTTTCATAACACATATACTCCATTAATTTTTTTACTGCACATCTATAGATTTTTAAACGAATATTTTTCATCATTTTCTATTACATATCTACAGATATTTTATTTCAAATGACACCTCTCCATTATCATCGACCAGCATTATTATATAGCTAGGTCTCTTTCCTTCCTGTCTTGGATAAGAAAGGCTTCCTGGATTAACAATCGTCACCTCATCAAGCACCTCCACTACCGGTCTGTGTGTATGTCCAAACATCACAATATCAATTCCCTGGGCTATTGCCTCCGACTCTATAGTTTCATAGCCTAATGATACATAATAATTATGTCCATGTGTCAACAGTACCTTATAATTTCCTATCTCCATTATAATTTCCCTGTCTAACATACTGAAATAATCATTATTTCCTGCTACCATATAACATGGACATCCTGCTATTGCCCTGATATAATCCTCCGATCCCTCAACATCACCTAAATGTATCAATTCGTCGATATTCTTTTCTTTTTCCAGTACAATTTCAAGATTTTCATCATGTCTGTGTGTATCGCTGACAATCAATATCTTCATGTTTACCTCCGTAATCTAATTAAGTTCTGCTTTTAATATCTCTCTCATCTTATTAAGTGCTTTTCCTCTATGGCTTATACTGTTCTTGAATTCAGGCTCCATTTCTCCTGTTGTCATACCATATTCAGGTACATACAGAATAGGATCATATCCAAAACCATTCTTTCCTTTTTCTTCATATCCTATCTCGCCTTCAATAGTTCCTATTGTAGTAAATGTTCTTCCATCCGGGAAACATGCTGCTATCGCACATACGAATCTGGCACTTCTCTCACTTCCCTTTGCATCTGCAAGTCTGTCTATCAATGACTTATTCTTTATCTCATATGGTGTATCTTCTCCCATATATCTTGCTGAATATACTCCCGGTTCTTTATTAATATAATCAATCTCTAAGCCTGAATCGTCAGCAAGTGTAAGACAACCTGTCATCTTCATAATCGTTTTAGCCTTTATAATCGCATTCTCTTCAAATGTCTTACCGTCTTCTACGATATCTGCTTTAATTCCTGCCTCTTTTAATGACACAATTGGAATACTGCAATCCGACATAATCATTCTTATTTCGTCCATTTTCCCCTGATTTGTTGTTGCAAATATAATCTTGTCTATCATAAATCTGTCCTCTTTCTTCTTTTATTTTCTTAGTTTCTTAATTTTGCTTTTGCTTATTTTTCTAACTATTTTTTAGTATTTATTATTACCTTAACGTTATTAGTATCTAATATTTTCCTAGTTCTGTCAATGACCGAATTATTCCATTATAAATACCATTTGCCAGCTTAATCTGTCCCGCATTACCTGTCAGTAAACTGAAATCTTCCTCATTCGACATAAATCCCATTTCTATAAGAGCAACCGGTACTTTTGAATTTCTCACAATATGGATATCATGACCATCGACAACACCTCTGTCATTCGTGTTACAGGTTTTTATGACCTCCTGACACATAATATTACTAAGCCATTCTGAGCCAAATTCACTGGAATCTTTTACATTATATAACACACTCGTTCCTGATATATCACTATGTTCATACCAATTTGAATGTATACTTATGAACAAATCAGGCATCAGCTCATTTACAAAGTCTATTCTTTCCTCCACTGATGGATAGGTGTCATCTTCTCTTGTATAATACACAAGAATTTTATCATCATTATCCAGTATCTCTTTTAATCTTTCACATACTGTCAGATTTATATTTTTCTCGTAAGTTCCTCTTTCTATTGCTCCGACATCATCTCCGCCATGACCTGCATCAACCACTATAACAGGCATATCTACATTTATGGGATTAAAAAAATCAAGTCTGATCTTGCCATCACTAAACTCCACATTACAATCTCTGATTGAATTAAGACTTATTTCTACTTTAACCATTACATCAGAAATATTTATATCTATATTTTTAACTGCTGCATAAGTATTTACTATATTATCTTGTTCATATCCTGATATGCCCTTTGGAAATGCAATTACTATCTTCTTATGAAATATATCCTTTTGAATACTGCAATTTTCCTTTTGTACACCACCAGGCAGATTACATTCGACACTACCCTCAATCTCTGCATTTACTGTCTTAATGTCATTTGTAAACACATTATTTCCATCTTGTATTATATTAAGATTATCTTGATTCTTACTTTTTTTACTTTCAAATATATTGTCAAAATTAAACTTCACACCTGTATAAATGCACATAATTACAACTAAAAATATTGTATTTATTAAAATTCCGATTTTTAACAATATACTTTCATTGTACTTGTCCAATTCTTCCTCCGTAAAATACCATGTTTCAACTTTATTTTAATCATATATGTTTAACAATTTTACTTATACATTTTCCAGACTAATAGGTCTATTCCCATTTTAACCTATTTTATTCTATTGATTAGCTGTAAGCTTATCTGTATACACTTTAAGGCATACGTTACAACCATTCTTCTCTTCAGTATTTTCCCATGTAATACCTTTAAGACTTACATAGCCTTCGCCATCATCTAAGATAACAGAAGACGTCTGTTCGTTATAAGCATATTCAACTGCCACTGGTCTTCCAGAATTAGGTGTTTTTATCCTTATGATTACTGCATATTTCTGCCCTTCCTTCACTGTAACACTATTATCTAAATCAACAGTATAGAAGCCACTGTTTTTGACTTTACCTGTCATTACTGGTTCAGAACGTTTACTAAGTGATGAAATGTCTTGAAAATTCTCACAAATATATACACTATATTCTGTATCTATACCTGTCGCATAGAATCCAACTGCCATAATCTTCTCATCTTCCTTGGCTGTATATGCATTTGCAAAATATGCTGATTCCTCACCATATCCTAATTGTCCGACATATCCGCATAAATCTGTCTGATAAATTCTATCGTAATTTTCGTTATCGTCAACTCTTGTATATACAACGTTATGAACCCCTATATTAGTATCATAATATGAAATATAGAAGTCTCCATTATTACCAAAATCTGAACCCCAGCTGTTTCTACAGATAAATGCGCCATCACCCTCTATATCTGCATTGAAATTTTCCATAGGATAATTATCGTCCCATCCTATTATCACAATATCATGGTTTGGTTTCTGATTACCGATATAACAATATGAATTTGTCTGTGCATTGTAATATTTAGTATTACCTGTGTGACTGTTTAATGATGAGGCATAGAACGAACTCTGGACCCCACCATATTTGAATATCATTTTCTTAATTGTTTCAAAATCCTTAGATTCGATTATCTGTATCTCCTGAACATGTTTAACAGCTTCTAAGCCATCCGTTGTCACTCCATCTCCGTACGGATCATCTTTTTCTAATACCGGTCCCTGCCATGCAAGCAGATAAGCCATGGACATGGCATAATCTCCACCTGACTCCTGACCTAGATTAAATGAATTGGCTAATGACATATGATCAACCGAAAAACTATATGGTTCCTCAGGCATTAACGACGATTCTAACGCCGTAAGCGATGCAAATGCCCAACATGTACCAAGACTTCCCTGATTGCTGACAGTTGGTACACGTCCCTCGTCTTCGTAATTATATTTATATGGTATACTTCTGGCTTCAAGATTATCACTAATAATACTTGCCTGATTTAATTTCATGTCAAAATTATATTGATATCCAAATGTCTGACATATAACATCAACCGGCACATAAGTTGTTCCATTTAATTCTTCTACGTTCGTTATTGCTTCCCTTATCTCGCCATTAATTTCACACTTTCTTGCCTGTGTATATAATTTTATTTTATTACTTCCCTTTTCTATCAGAATAAAATCATCATTATACTCTCTTACTGAACAGTCAAATGTATCTCTTATCTGTCTGATTGGAATCATTAACGTTAATGTATCAGACATAAAGATACCATTAGTAGTTGATTTCAACTGCTTAGAATCGATATTTGCTACAATTGTAGCTTGATTTATAACTGACGAAATTGTTCCATTCCACTCACTTGTATATACCTGTGCCTTTTTATTCTTCTGTATGTGCCCTTTAGGTACTACTGCGTGATATGTAACAATAAAACCAATTATTAACAATATTAAAGATGTATATATAAGAACATTCTTTTTCAATTTTTACTCCATTCTTAATCTTAAACAGGCTTATTTCTCCTTGGTGGCTTTGGCCCCATAAACTGGTAGAAATAGGTTTTCATCATTCCATTGTAAATCTTTCTATTTTTATCTGCTTTAATTCCCATATCTGCTTCTGCATTCTCATATGAAGTAATTATATATGCTGACCAGCTATCAAGATTCCTGTATCTTTCGCCTAACTGTCTATATAATTCCGGCAGATTCTTCTTCTCTTCAATTCTTTCTCCATATGGGGGATTAGTTATAATAAAACCATATTTCTTCGCATGGCTTATTTCACTAAGCGGTCTCCTCTGGAAATGTATTAAGTGGTCAACACCTGCTTCCATTGCATTCTTTTTTGCAGCTTTTACAATATCTCCATCAATATCACTGCCCTGAATATCCACCTTAATATCATCATTTACCAAATCATTAGCCTCATTTATGGCCTCATACCAATTCTTCTTAGGTATAATATTTGTCCAGCTTTCAGCCATAAATTCTCTGTTCATTCCGGGTGCAATATTAGCTGCCATCATAGCCGCTTCAATTGGAAATGTTCCACTTCCACAAAATGGGTCTAACAGAATTCTGTCCTTATTCCATGGTGTCAGCATAATAAGTGCTGCTGCTAATGTCTCTGTAATAGGTGCCTTAGATGTAAGCTTTCTATATCCGCGCTTATGCAAAGATTCCCCTGAAGTATCCAATGCAATCGTTACTTCATCTTTATTAAGAAAAACCCTGATAGGATATTCGTTTCCACTTTCATTGAACCATTCTACACTATATTTAGCCTTTAATCTGTCAACTATCGCTTTCTTTACAAGTCTCTGTATATCAGATGTGCTGAATAATTTACTCTTTATTGAACTTGCTTTGGTTACCCAGAATTTACCGTCCTCCGGTATAAATCTTTCCCATTCTAAAGCCTTGGTCTTTTCAAATAATTCATCAAATGTATATGCTTTGAATTTGCCAACCTTTATCATTATTCTTTCAGTTGTCCTTAAGAAAACATTTGCACGACATATAGCTTCTTCATCACCTTCAAATGTTACTCTTCCATCCTCAACCTGCTGAATCTCGTAACCTAAATCTATTATCTCTTTCTTCAATACAGCCTCTAAGCCAAAATGACATGGTGCTATTAATTCATATCTGGTCATATAATCCTCATTTCCGGGTATCCTGATGTTTTATTATTCGAATATTTCCATTAAAAATATACCTATATCTTATATATTTAAGTGTATTATGTCAATGGATTAACTATTAATAATTCTTTAATTTTATATTTGTCCTTCCTATAGTTTATCAGCTATATTTCTCATATTCCGTCATTCCTCCTATAAGGCTCTTTACACTATATCCTTTATCTCTCAGACGATATGCTGCATATATGCTGCTGCCACCTCTCACACAATATACAATAACTGTTTTTCTTCCTGTTAAAACCCTGGAATAATCATTAATTTTCATAAATTCATCAAATGGTATATTTTTAGCTTCCCTGATATGTCGTCTCTTATATTCTTCTCTTTCCCTTAAATCTATTACTTCATAGTCATTTATTTTACCATTATTTACAATTTGTTTTAACTCATTTACACTTATCCATTCAACACCATTGTTATCTCTCATAATATTCCTCATTTCTGAGCGACTTGCCTAGAAGAGGCGATGAGAAATTCGCATAGGCGATTTCTCACCTGCCATAAAAGCTATTTGCCTTCGCTCCAAAGCAAATAGCCTTGTGAAAACTAATTGCATCAGCATCATTTTCACACTATTCTCCATACTTACTTCTTTGCTATATTATATGAAGAAAACCCATATGGTTTCCAAACCATATGGGTTATTTCAGCATTATTTTTATATTGCTTCTTACCTGAATCTACTGTTACGTTTCTATTTATCCTTGTTATCGTAAGAATTACTATAGCTGTTACTATATGAGTTTTTGCCTGAATTTTTGCTTGCATTGCTATAGCTGTTATTATATGAGTTTTTGCCTGAATTCTTGTTTGCATTGCTATAGCTGTTATTATATGAGTTTTTGCCTGAATTCTCGCTTGCATTGCTATAGCTGTTATTATGGCAATTGCTATAAGCATTATCACCTGAGTTTTTATCTACATTGCTATAGCTGTTACTGTAGCTGTTACTATAGCTATTACTGTATGAATTGCCACTTGAATTCTTACCTGAATTGTTGTAACTGTTGCTATAAGAATTACTGTAACCGTTTTTCATCTTTTCCTTTACATCATTTTTTGAATTGCCAGCATAATTATTTGCCATCTCTAATTACCTCCATATAATTTATTAGGAAACACCTACTCTATTAGTATCTACATTTTGCGTTAGATTATGTTTAAAACAGCTCATTGCAAATATACAATATATGGATATAATGTATGGTAATATGCGTTGTTTGATAACGAACTAAATATATCAACTAAAGCAAATTCAAACCTTTTACCTCATGAATAAATTTTCAAAATATTAAAACATATTTTTTAAAAAGTGCTTGCTTTTTTCGACAATTTATATTATTATATGTGTGTGGAAAGGAATAACCCTTCAAATGTTCCTTTCCCTTATAACCCCTTATTAATTATTTATACTCCCCTCAAAACAGCTAATGGCTCCCCCATTAGCTGTTTTACGTTTTATAGATATATTATTTTTACAAGCTTTTATTATAATCACTATCTAGCTCCAACCCATTAAGAAATGATTTATTTCCCAATTCTTTAGCGAATTCTGTCGGATTTCCCAATGAATTAATTAATCTCTGATATCTATTGGAAGCCTTTTCCATAAGCTCTGTAAAACTATCATCACTTACAATTTCTTCTTTCCATGGATTAAACCATTCACACTTATTATTATTCAATGGGTCATCATTTTTAATTCTGTAATCATCACGAATAAATAATGGTGTAAAATACTCAAACCCCATTAGCTTTCTCTCAGTCTTTCCTATGAACCTGGTCTTATTTCCACATTTATCCTTGATCTGGTTAATGACCACACCAAAATTAAATAAGGCAGCATATGCCAATTCATAATTAAACCTGATATAGTTAAAAGTATTATTTAATGCCTGACTTAACAATCCTGCAATAACATCTAACTCATTTCTATTAAGTCTGACTAACTCACCATATGGAAATTTGCTGACTTCCCTTTTATAGAACTTTTTGCACATTATATAATCAATATCAGTTTCTAAGGTTACATGCTTTGCGTGGTAATCCTTTGTCTTATGCATTCTGTCTGTTTTCCAATAAATATACGGATGACACGTTCTGTCCAACGAATAATGTCCCAGAAATCCTACAAAATAAGCCAATGCTATTTCCCTATCTTTTTCTTCATCTAATCCATTGATATACTCAAGCATTTTATTAATATATTCGCCTGTTCTTCTGGTATGCATAATTGAACCTAAATTCTTCTTATTAATCATAAAACTTGCAGGAAAATAGAAAAATATATCTGGTCCCTGCAGCCCAATATTGAAGGCATTTCTGTTATTTCGAATTGCTGACCTGACATCCTCCGATTTCATCTTTTTAAATTCTTCTCTTCCAAAAATGTTATGTGTTATATATCCTGGCATAGTACCACTTATAATCTTTTTCCTTAATATTAAGGTAAATGATTATTCTCCTTTCCCATAAATTTATTCTCTTACAGTTATAAATATAATTTATTATATCATTAATATTATATTTTTTTCATATAATATAATAATTATTTTTAATTGGAGTTAATTATGCATTATCCGTTTATTCCTATAGATTTACCATATTCATTAAATTCCCTTGAACCCTATATTTCATCTGAAATTTTGTACTATCATTATAATAAACACTATAAATCTTATGTTCATTCACTCAATGAAAAATTAGCAAAATTCCCCTCCTTACATAATCTTACCCTTGAAGAATTAATGGTCTATATATCCAAATCTAATATCTCTTTCAAATGCGAACTTCTTAATTCTGCCGGTGGCGTATATAATCATCAGTTATATTTCAAATGTATGTCACCCGACAAATGTTCCTATCCTGAAGATGAAATATTATATGCCATAAAATACAATTTTGGTTCATATACAAACTTCGTAGATTGGTTCACTAAAAAAGCCACTTCACTGATTGGTTCAGGATATGTCTGGCTTGTATACAGCGATTATAAATTAGATATTGTCTGTGGAGCTAACCAGAATACACCCTTGTCGTATCCCGCTACACCAATATTAAATATTGATATCTGGGAACATGCTTATTATTTACAATACAAAAATGAACGTGCAAATTATATTACTAACTGGTTCAATGTAATTAATTGGGAATATGTAAATAAGCGTTTTTCAACTATTTCTTAATTACGTCTATTTTTTAGTGGCATCTATTTTCTTAGGCTGCCTATCCTAGAATAAAGAATGTCGCTTGCGATATTCTCCGCCTGCGGCGGGTTGCGATAGCAACATTTTCCGTTCCTCCGCAGTGCGATCCTCGCGGAGCATTTTTACTTGCTAGGACAATTTAGACGAAATTTCCTAGTAAGTAAAAAAATACCAATCCTTTAAATTGCATTATTCACTTTCAAAATTAATATTGCAATTTAAAGAGATTGATATCTTTTTTAATATATGTAAGCATATATTTTTATTCATAAATTCCACTTAAATCATTAAGTTCATATCCATCTAAAGGAAAATCATTAGTATAATAATCTTCGCCATTCAGCATATCTATTTGTCTATCGGTAATAAGATTACTTACAATACCATTTACATTTTTGATATATTGATAAATTATTTCATGATCCATATGTGCATATACCGCATATATTCCATTACCATCAGGTGCAACATAGTATTCATATACACCTTGCTCAACTCTTGTCGACTTTACATGATTATCTTCTATATATAATATTATATTTTGCAAATCTGAACTACAGGTTCCGTATTCCAGAATTACTTCGTTAATTCCATCATTATCTATATCATATACATAATAATAACCATATACGCCATACTCACTTGTTGCATAGTGTTTTATCATATCTGCATACATTCCATAATCAATATTTGTTACAATACCATTATTCTCTGTATTATCACTAGCTATTGTATCATTATTTTCATATGTTTTATTTTCGTACATATTGTTCTTCGATTCTGCAATAGTATTATTTATAACCTTTTTACCATTATTATTATGTTCCTTAGACATTCCATTGTATTTATATATGGCAAATAAAATAATTATACTTATAGCTAATCCAAATATTCCACCACATATAAACGATATTATTTTACATACATCTATTAACTCAATCTTTTTCTTTTCTATTCCATTACCACAATAACCACAAAACTTTGCATGGTCATCTAACTCTGCTCCACATTTTGTACACTTCATTTTATATTTCTCCCATTAATCCATGCTGTATATAATATGCTATATATCCCATAGCTTCAATTTCCTGTATATAATACTTCTTATGTTGTAAATATAAAAGCCTGTATGGTGTCAGAAAATATTTTTTATTAACCCAAAATGGATCAATTCTAAAATATTTTCTCTTATTATCAATATAAATATCGTATCTAATTTCATCTCTGATTACCCTTACAATGCCATTTTTCATTTGTTCGACTTTCATTGAGTCATGGCTGCATAGTCTTAACATTAATTCAAATATCTCGTTGTTATCTGACTCTCTTGGCAGGTAAAATCTCTTTATATCAAGATCTTTTAATTTGATAACACCTCTTTCAAACCATATGCTAAATCCAACAACTATTCCGAACATAACCATCAATATAACCGTTCCTATTCCCTGGTCACTTGCTAAAACTCCGAAGAACAGGCCAAAAATTCCACCTATTAATATAGACATAGCACTACTCTTTGGCAATTCATTTGCAATCGGCTCTTTGCGCTGCATATATATTCCTTGCAACGGACTTATATTTAATAATTCACTTTGCATTTGATTTTGCGGTTGGCTTGTCGCCTGACTTTGTGATTGCCCCTGTGGTTGGCTTATCGCCTGGCTTTGTGATTGCCCCTGTGGTTGGCTTATCGCCTGGCTTTGTGATTGCCCCTGTGGTTGACTTGACGCTTGTCTTTGTGATTGACTTTGCGATTGACCTGACGCTTGAAGCATATTGCCACAATTTATGCAAAACTTTACATCATTATTATTTTTATATCCACATTTCGTACAAAACATACTAAAATCCTCCATATAATACTTCATCAAAAATTGTGCTTAAAATATCATCTATTTCATACTCGTCAAATATCTCGCTTTCATCGATATCATCATAATTAAATTCCATATATACAACTTTGCTCTTAGAGTCAGTTACTTCAAATTGTATCAATATTGTACCTGATAAACCATCATATGAGCCATATCCCGTAAATTCCACTATATCAGTATCATAAGAACTTTCAAAATAACGCCATTTTGGATATAGAAAATAATCATCAAGTGCTTCTCCAAATGTAATGCCACTATATTCTGATATATCAGGTGATGACTCTTTAACTGTATCAATATATATATCACCACTGTTTTCATAATAATAGTATGCACTTCCACATATTACTATAAATAGTAACCAGCAGGTCCCAATAATGGTTAAAACAATCCTTCCTGCTTTAGAAAATTTTTCTTTTCTCCACATTAAGACTAATCCTACTGGAAATATAATAAAAAGCATCAATATAACAAACCAAGATCTATCAGTTAATCCAGGTCTTCTTGCATTTTCTATAATATTGTTCTTTGATGGTGTTCCACATGTTGGACAAAACTTTCCTTCAAACTTAGTTCCACATTTGCTACAAAATTCTTCCATACTTTTTTCCTCCTGTACGTAAGCCAATTCTGATTACTAAGATTTTGCAAACTAATCCATTATAATCTTTATATTCTATTGCCTCCTTTAAATTATTTTTATAATTTGCAATCTCTTATTTCTATATCATTTAAAACTTTCATATAGCAAATATATCAAATGTACTCTACAATTTTGTAATTGTGATTTATAAAAAGCAGAATAAAGAATGTCGCTTGCGACATTCTCCGCCTTCGGCGGGTTGCTATAGCAACATTTTCTGCTCCGCCACAGTGCGATCCTCGCGGAGCGTTTTTTACTTACCAGGACAATTTCAACGAAATTTCCCGATAAACAAAAAAAATGTCGAAATCTTTATCTAATAAAAATTTCAACATTCTTAATTACAGGGGATGAGAGAATCGAACTCCCGCCAAAGGTTTTGGAGACCCCTATCATACCATTAGACCAATCCCCTATGGATTGAATTATAGTCCATAGTAACAACTATGAACGTGCGCTAGAGGATTCGAACCCCCGACCTTCTGGTCCGTAGCCAGACGCTCTATCCAGCTGAGCTAAGCGCACATTGTATGTTTACATTATATAAACATTTTAAAAGAGTACATTTGTACTCTTTTAAAATGCCGGCGACCGGAATCGAACCGGTACGGGAGGTTAGTCCCGCAGGATTTTAAGTCCTGTGCGTCTGCCAGTTCCGCCACGCCGGCATAAACCTTTCGGTTTAATGGGACCTACAGGGCTCGAACCTGTGACCCTCTGCTTGTAAGGCAGATGCTCTCCCAGCTGAGCTAAGATCCCATGGGATATTTAATTGTTAAATAATAATTAATATCTTAACGACCCGAATGGGGTTCGAACCCACGACCTCCGCCGTGACAGGGCGGCGCTCTAACCAGCTGAGCCATCGGGCCATAATTTAATTTTAACTAAGTTTTTAGTGGACCTTCGGGGACTCGAACCCAGGACCGACCGGTTATGAGCCGGTTGCTCTAACCAACTGAGCTAAAGGTCCATTTATAAAACAAAAGCCGATGATCGGACTCGAACCGATAACCTGCTGATTACAAATCAGCTGCTCTGCCAATTGAGCCACATCGGCATAAACTTAGTAAAAATTAAAGCCACAAAAAGTGGCATTCAGTGACTCCAAGGGGATTTGAACCCCTGTTACCGCCGTGAAAGGGCGGTGTCTTAACCGCTTGACCATGGAGCCATACTCCCCGAGTTGGGCTCGAACCAACAACCCCACGGTTAACAGCCGTGTGCTCTACCATTGAGCTATCGAGGAAAATTTGAAGGATGTACCTTCAAAACTACACATTAACTTATCTTCCAATTCTTAACTTCCGTCCTCTTTCCTAAACCGTTTTGGTTAAGCTTTCGACCTATTAGTATTAGTCAGCTGCATGCATTACTGCACTTCCACCTCTAACCTATCAACCTTGTCGTCTTCAAGGGGTCTTATTACTTGCGTATGGGATATCTCATCTTGAGGGGGGCTTCACGCTTAGATGCCTTCAGCGTTTATCCCGTCCCGACTTGGCTACTCTGCCATGCCTTTGGTAAGACAACAGATACACCAGAGGTCAGTCCATCCCGGTCCTCTCGTACTAAGGACAGCTCCTCTCAAATATCCTACGCCCACGCCGGATAGGGACCGAACTGTCTCACGACGTTCTGAACCCAGCTCGCGTACCGCTTTAATGGGCGAACAGCCCAACCCTTGGGACCTACTACAGCCCCAGGATGCGATGAGCCGACATCGAGGTGCCAAACCACTCCGTCGATGTGAACTCTTGGGAGTGATAAGCCTGTTATCCCCAGGGTAGCTTTTATCCGTTGAGCGATGGCAATCCCACTTTATACCACCGGATCACTAAGTCCTACTTTCGTACCTGTTCCACCCGTCGGTGTCACAGTCAAGCTCCCTTCTGCCTTTGCACTCTTCGAATGGTTTCCAACCATTCTGAGGGAACCTTTGAGCGCCTCCGATACTCTTTCGGAGGCGACCGCCCCAGTCAAACTCCCCACCTGACATTGTCCCCCCGCCGGTTTACGGCGGCAGGTTAGAAATCCAATACTGCAAGGGTGGTATCCCAACAGCGGCTCACTCACAACTGGCGTCATGAGTTCTCAGCCTCCCACCTATCCTGTACATACAATATCGAATCCCAGTATCAAGCTAGAGTAAAGCTCCATGGGGTCTTTCCGTCCTGGCGCAGGTAACCAGCATCTTCACTGGTACTTCAATTTCACCGGATGTATTGTCGAGACAGCGTCCAAATCATTACGCCTTTCGTGCGGGTCGGAACTTACCCGACAAGGAATTTCGCTACCTTAGGACCGTTATAGTTACGGCCGCCGTTTACTGGGGCTTAAGTTCGCACCTTCGCGCAAGCGCTAAGCACTCCCCTTAACCTTCCAGCACCGGGCAGGCGTCAGCTCATATACTTCACCTTACGGTTTTGCATAAACCTGTGTTTTTGCTAAACAGTTGCTTGGACCAATTCTCTGCGGCCAGTTTCCTGGCACTCCTTATCCCGAAGTTACGGAGTCATTTTGCCGAGTTCCTTAACAATACTTCTTCCGTCGGCCTTAGGATTCTCTCCTCATCCACCTGTGTCGGTTTACGGTACGGGTACAATGCAAACAATAGCGGCTTTTCTTGACAGCTAGCTCATGGACTTCCCTACTCTTATTTCGGTACGCATTACGTCTTCCCGTTGAATGACGGATTTGCCTGTCATTCCGGTACCCCGCTTGCCCCGGTTTTTCCACTCCCGGGTCCCACTTTCTCTCTGTGTCCCCACAGTTCTGTTACATTGCAGTACAGGAATCTCAACCTGTTGTCCATCGACTACGTCTTTCGACCTCGCCTTAGGCCCCGACTTACCCAGAGCAGATCAGCTTTACTCTGGAAACCTTGGATATTCGGCCTGGAGGATTCCCACCTCCATCTCGCTACTCATTCCGGCATTCTCTCTTCTTAACAGTCCACTGCTCCTTCCGGTACAGCTTCGTTCCGTTAAGAATGCTCCTCTACCAACATTTATATGTTCCTCAGCTTCGGTGTCGTGTTTTAGCCCCGGACATTTTCGGCGCAGGACCTCTCGACTAGTGAGCTATTACGCACTCTTTGAATGTATGGCTGCTTCTGAGCCAACATCCTAGTTGTCTTCGAAATCCCACATCCTTTTCCACTTAACACGCACTTTGGGACCTTAGCTGGAGGTCTGGGCTCTTTCCCTTTTGACTGCCCAACTTATCTCGTGCAGTCTGACTCCCGATAATCGGCTATACGGCATTCGGAGTTTGATATCTCTTGGTAAGCTTTGACGCCCCCTTAAGAATTCAGTGCTCTACCTCCGTTAGTCTGTATCGAGGCTAGCCCTAAAGCTATTTCGAGGAGAACCAGCTATCTCCGGGTTCGATTGGAATTTCTCCCCTATCCACACCTCATCACCACCCTTTTCAACGGATGTGTGTTCGGTCCTCCATTGCCTTTTACGGCAACTTCAACCTGGACATGGATAGATCACCCGGTTTCGGGTCTGCGTATACTGACTTGACGCCCTCTTAAGACTTGGTTTCCCTTCGGCTCCACACCTTCAGTGCTTAACCTTGCCCGCATACGCAACTCGCCGGACCGTTCTACAAAAAGTACGCGGTTCAACTTTTGATAGTTGTTCCGCAGCTTGTAAACATAGGGTTTCAGGTTCTTTTTCACTCCCCTCCCGGGGTTCTTTTCACCTTTCCTTCACAGTACTATGCGCTATCGGTCACTAAGTAGTATTTAGCCTTAGGGGGTGGTCCCCCTTTCTTCCCACAAGGTTTCTCGTGTCTCGTGGTACTTTGGATCCTGCTCGCTGCCTATTGATTTCGATTACGAGGCTTTCACTCTCTCTGGCCGGCTTTCCCAAAACCGTTCTTCTATCAAATCAGCTCACTTGTTGCAGTCCGAACCCCGTCATGCACGCACGACGGTTTAGGCTCTTTCCTTTTCGCTCGCCGCTACTCTGGAAATCGATGTTTCTTTCTCTTCCTCCGGCTACTTAGATGTTTCAGTTCACCGGGTTCCCTCTGCATGGCTATGTATTCACCATACAGTGACAGGAGTCTGTCCTGCCGGGTTTCCCCATTCAGAAATCGCTGGGTCACAGGATATTTGCTCCTCACCAACGCTTATCGCAGCTTATCACGTCTTTCTTCGGCTCTTAGTGCCAAGGCATCCACCCTACGCTCTTATTCGCTTAACCATTCAATGCTTTCGCATTTACACTCTGCATAGCGTTGCAGGTGTTGGTTTAGTGTAACTTATGTTACGTTTTCTTTCATATGATTTCTCATATGACCTCGGATGTCTTGAATTGTTAAATCTTTTCAGATTTACTAATTAAGATATTTCAATGTGTAGTTTTCAAGGTACATTAGTTTTATGTGTTCTCGCACATATGAATCATTTCTGATTCAATGGAGACGGAGAGATTCGAACTCTTGACCCCCTGCTTGCAAGGCAGGTGCTCTCCCAACTGAGCTACGCCCCCACGATTTATATATAATCGTTCAAATTTTATTCAATATGAATGGGCTTAAATGGACTCGAACCATCGACCTCACGCTTATCAGGCGTGCGCTCTAACCAGCTGAGCTATAAGCCCATTTTTTAATCTGGCAGCCACCTACTCTTCCATACCGTCTCCAGTATAGTACCATCGGCCGCTAAAGTCTTAACCATCGTGTTCGAGATGAGAACGGGTGTGTCCCCTTAGCGCATCACCACCAGAA
>NZ_JAOQJN010000004.1:0-153823 GCF_025567085.1 Bovifimicola ammoniilytica
ACTAATACTAATAGGTCGAAAGCTTAACCAAAACGGTTTAGGAAAGAGGACGGAAGTTAAGAATTGGAAGATAAGTTAATGTGTAGTTTTGAAGGTACAGAAGGATATATAAAGAAGAAAAAGAGAACAGATGATGTTCTCTTTTTTGCTTGCCAGGAAAATTCGTTGAAATTGTCCTGGTAAGTAAAAAACGCTCCGCGAGGATCGCACTGAGGTGGAGCAGAAAATGTTGCTATATCAACCAGCCGCAGACGGGGAATGTCGCAAGCGACATTCTTTATTCTTGTGTAGAAATATATTAAGTGAAGACCTAAAGAAAGCTAATTGAGAAAAATAAAAATAGAACAACATATGCATTGTTCTATTTTCTTTTATACTGAATCAATATATTCTTATACTATTATCAAAATTAAAAATGCACTCGATGGGACTTGAACCCACACCCAGAAAACTGGACATGAACCTGAATCATGCGCGTATGCCAATTCCGCCACGAGTGCATAATCTGTTTATAATACAGACATAGCCAATATTATAACAGTAAAAATAGTAAAAATCAATATCTTAAACATAATAAAAAAATATTTATTGTTTTATTAATATGAAATATATGATAAAATTAGATTATAATATTACGTGATGTAAAATTACATAAAAACTATATTCTAGAGATGAAAATTGAGTGTATTATGGGATAATGGTAATCTGTCAGATGTGGTTTATACACATATATATGATAAAGACTCAATAATGATTCGGAAATGGAGATACTATGGAAGAAAAAATAGCGGAAGATATGGCAGGAAAGATTGAAGAGTTGTCAGAAAACATTAAGAAAAAGAAGAAAAAAATTAAAGAAGAGAAAAAGGAATTACATAATCAGTTTCAGAAGAAAGGGTTAATGAAGAAGATATTACTTGTTTCATTAATACCTATTATAATAATGGCAGTGATGTTAACAGTTATAAGTTCATATAAACTGATAGAAGTAATGAGAGAAGATGCCTATTCAGAACTTGAAGCAGTTGCTAATATGGTAGATAAGGTTTATGATGAAATTGATGACAGTAATTATGTATACGAAGATGGCGAATTAAAAAAAGGAAGTTACAGAATAACTAATAACAATACCATGATTGATGCAATTAAGAAGAAAACTGGAGATGACATAACAGTATTTTATAAAAATGAATCTATTTTGACTACTATATTCGATAAAAAAATGAATAGAGTAAATCATTTATTTGTAAAAGAGGATATAGAGAATACAGTTATAAAAAATGGTAAAGTATACAAATGCAGAGAAACAATTGCAGGAACAGAATATTGCTCAGTATACATTCCGTTGAAAGATAATTCGGAAAATGTTATTGGTATGTTATCTGCTTCTAAAGAGATAAAAATAGTAATTGATAAAATGACAGAAGTAGTATTAATTATTGGTTGTTCAATTTTGGCTTTACTTGTAATAACCATTTTTGCAATAACTTATATGGTTAATGGTATTATTAAAAGGATTAAGAACGTATCAGGCTATCTTGGAAATATGAGAGGTGGCGATTTGACAACTTCAATTGATAAGAAAGTAATCGATGATAAGACAGAAATTGGTGACATAGCCGAATCAGCAATAAAGCTTAATTTTTCATTGAGTGAAATGATAGAGAATATAAAAAATATTGTTAATAATCTTTCAGAGTCATCAGTTAAGATAAAAGAAACAGTTGATATTACTAATAGTACAACAGAAGAAGTCGATAAAGCAATAGAGGAGATTGCGACGGGAACAGTATCACAGGCAGAAGAGACACAGAATGCCACAAATGATATTATAGCTATGGGACAGGAGATTGAGAGAATATCAAAGTCTGTCGAGAATCTTACTAATAACTCTAAGATAATGAAGAAAAATGGCGAAGAAGCACATAAAATGGTTGTTGAACTATCAGTAGCAAATGCAAAAACTATGTCAGCAGTAGACAGAATATATAAACATACTGAACTTACTAATGATGCGGTATTAAGAATAAGCAATGCAGCAAATGCTATAACAGCTATTGCTGATGAAACTAATCTGTTAGCCTTGAATGCAAGTATAGAAGCAGCGAGAGCAGGAGAAAATGGTAAAGGCTTTGCAGTGGTAGCAAGTGAGATACAGTCATTAGCTGAACAGACTAATGTTTCAGCAGATGAGATAATGAATGAAATTAATGGTTTAATGTCTGAATCAGAAAAATCAGTAGAAGTTATGAGAGAAGTTAAAATCAATGTTGATATGCAGTCAAGTAAGCTTGCTAATACAAAAGAAAATTTCAATGTAGTAATAGATGGAGTTATGAAATCTGTTGAAAGTGTAAGTGAAATCGAATTACTTATGAATGAATTAAATGAAAACAGAAAACTAATAATTGACATAATACAGTCGTTGTCAGCAATTTCAGAAGAAAATGCGGCAGCTTCAGAAGAAACGTCTGCATCTACAATACAATTAAGTGAAGTAATTAACGACTTAGCTAAAGATGCAGATAGTTTAAATAATTTAGCGCAGACACTTAACAAGGAAATAAGTGTATTTAAAACAGTATAATTATTTATCATATAATATATTAATATCTAAAGTAAATAACTTCTAGCCAATAAAAAAGGTTGGAAGTTATTTTTTTAAATAATATTATATAGATATAAAGTGTCATTCAAAAATAATAAGGTAATATTTGAAGATAATGTTTAAGTGAGAGTATACTTTTAATTTTAGACGGGAATTCTGTAAGTAAAATTTTGACGAATAATGAGATTGAAATATAAAAATAAATAATTTAACAAAATAATAGAAAAATAATTAAAAAGTTGTTGACAAATGTCTATATTAATGTTAATATAATTAACGCATTTGAGTTAACAAATGAATGCGGAAATGCTGGAATTGGCAGACAGGCTAGACTAAGGATCTAGTGTTGGCAACGACGTGAGGGTTCAAGTCCCTTTTTCCGCATTGCAAGCCCTTAGAGATAACTAAGGGCTTTTTACGTTATATAAAATTTATTTAAGTATCTGTTAGAAGAATATGGAATGGAGGTATGCTTTATGTCAACACCACATAATAGTGCAAATAAGGGGGATATAGCAAAAACTGTATTGATGCCCGGAGATCCTTTAAGAGCAAAATTTATAGCTGAAACATTTTTAACTGATGTTAAACAGTTTAATGAAGTCAGAAATATGTTTGGATATACAGGAAAGTATAATGGAAAAGAAGTTTCCGTAATGGGCTCAGGTATGGGTATGCCATCAATTGGTATCTATTCATATGAGTTATATTCAATGTATGGTGTAGAAAATATAATAAGAATTGGTTCAGCAGGTTCATATTGTGAAGAAGCAGGAGTGTTTGATGTAGTACTTGCCAATGCTGCTTATTCAGAATCAAGCTATGCAAAGATACAGAGTGGATATGATAAGGATATTACATATCCATCAGAAGTTTTAAATTATAAAATCAGAAAATCAGCCCAAAATCTTGGTAAAAAGATAATAGAGGGTTGTGTACATTCATCAGATGTATTTTATAGAGAAGATAAAACTCCTTATTATAAGAATTTATATGAAGAAAAAGGCTGTGTATGTGTTGAGATGGAGAGCTTTGCGTTATTCCATAATGCATCAGTCTTAGGTAAAAATGCAGCATGTATTCTTACAATATCTGATTCGTTTGTATCTTCCCAGGTTACAACCGCAAATGAGAGACAGAAATCATTTACAGATATGATGGAAATTGCATTAGATGCAGCAATTATGTAGATATGTAGAATAAAAGTATAAAAATATTTACATAAAAAAAGGAAATAAAAGATTTATGTAGAATAATATATATGGAGGATTGTGATAATCACAGAATTATAAATTATATTAGTTATAATTATCGATTTACAATGCCTGAATCAATTTTGAATTAGTTCCAAAGCAGATTTATAATAATTTTATAGTAGAATATAATAGCAGGGAGGAATTTGATGACTATTAGAGAAGAATTAGAGGAAATTGAATTAAAAACTCTTAGTAAATATGCGTCATTTAGCAGATATTCCAAAGGTCGCGACAGAGAAGAAACTCCATGTGATATACGAACCTGTTATCAGAGAGACAGAGACAGGATAATTCATTGTAAGGCATTTAGACGATTGAAACATAAAACACAGGTATTTTTAGCACCGGCAGGTGACCATTATAGAACCAGACTCACGCATACTCTTGAGGTTTCGCAGATTGCTAGAACAATAGCAAAAGCTCTTAGGATGAATGAGGATTTGACGGAAGCAATTGCTCTTGGACATGATTTGGGACATACTCCATTTGGACATGCCGGAGAATCGGCACTTAATAATATTTGCAAGGATGGTTTCGCACATTTTGAGCAGAGTATAAGGGTAGTCGAGATTCTAGAGAAGAAGGGTCAGGGATTAAATCTTACTAAGGAAGTAAGGGATGGTATAGTCAACCACAGAACTTCAGGCAATCCATCTACTATGGAAGGTAAGATTGTCAGACTTTCGGATAAAATAGCATACATTAATCATGATATAGATGATGCGATTAGAGGAAAAATACTTAGTGAAAGTGATTTGCCTGTCGAATTTACAAATATATTAGGTCATTCTAAAAAAGAAAGACTTAATACGATGATTTATGATATTGTTAATAACAGTCTAGATGAACCAGATATTATAATGTCGGTAAGAATAGAAAGTGCAATGAAGGGGCTGCGTGAGTTTATGTTTAAAAACGTGTACTCTAATCCTGTAGCAAAGGGAGAAGAGATAAAGGCAAAACGTATGCTTACACAATTATATAATTATTATTTATACCATATAGAAGAGATGCCGGAAGAATATATATGGCTTATCAATGTTAGAAAAGAGAGGCCTGAAAGAGTAGTATGTGATTATATTGCTGGAATGACTGATCAGTATTCAGTTAGAAAATTTGAAGAATTATTTGTTCCATCTTTCTGGAAGTCATAATATAGAATGCAGGTAATTAAATAAATACTTAGTTAGTAGTTACATATTATACGAATTATAGGGTAAATTGTAATTACCTGTATAGATAGCATAAAAGTGAGGAAGATATGTATTATTCAGATGATTTGATTGAGGAAATAAGGTCTAGAAATGATATTGTAGATGTAATTTCTTCATATGTGAAATTGAAAAAACAGGGAGCAACATATTTTGGATTATGCCCATTTCATAATGAGAAGTCACCATCATTTTCCGTAACACCGGGTAAACAGATGTATTATTGCTTTGGTTGTGGTGAAGGTGGAAATGTATATTCATTTATTATGAAATATGAGAATTATTCATTTGTAGAAGCTGTTAAGATGTTAGCAGACAGAGCAGGAATAACTCTTCCAGAGGCAGAATATTCAGAAGAAGAAAGAAAAAGAGCAGATTTGCGTGCCAACCTGTTAGAAATTAATAAAAAGGCGGCAATGTATTTTCATCATCAGTTGAAAAGTGAAAAAGGAAAGATAGGTCTTAAGTATTTTAACGAAAGAGGACTTGATAATGAAACTATTGTAAGATTTGGTCTTGGATATTCAACAAAGACAAGTAATGATTTATATCAATATATGAAAACATTTGGATATTCAGATGATATATTAAAGGAATCAGGGCTTTTTTCATTCTCTGAGAAAGGAACTTATGATAAATTCTGGAACAGAGTTATGTTTCCTATTCTTGATATTAACAGTCGTGTAATTGGTTTCGGCGGTCGTGTTATGGGCGAGGGTGAACCGAAATACCTCAATTCACCGGAGACTAAGATATTTGAGAAGAGCCGTAATCTGTATGGTATGAATTTCGCAAGGATAAGCAGGAAACCATATTTACTTATATGCGAAGGATATATGGATGTTATAGCTTTACACAGGGCAGGTTTTACTAATGCAGTGGCGGCACTTGGTACAGCATTTACAGACCAGCATGCGATGCTTATTAAGAGGTATGTAAAGGAAGTCGTACTTACCTTTGATAGTGATGGAGCAGGTCGAAAAGCGGCTCTAAGGGCTATTCCGATATTAAAGCGTGCAGGCATTGCAATGAAAGTGTTAGATATGACACCATATAAGGATCCTGATGAATTTATAAAGAATTTAGGAGCCGACGAATATCAAAAGAGAATAGACAATGCAATGAACAGCTTTATATTTGAAATAAAAATGATGAGAGAGCAGTATGATTTAGATGATCCTCATGCAAAAGCGGAATTCTATAATAATGTTGCTAATAAATTATTAGAATTTCCGGACGAGCTAGAAAGAAACGTGTATATTGAAGCTGTAAGTAAAGAATTTATGATACCATTTGAGAGTCTTGATAAAATGGTTAAAAAGTTAGCTCTATCGTATAGTGGAGAAGGATATACTGATAGATATAATGAAAATGAAGTAAATGAAGAAATAGAAAGAGACTTAAAGAAATCTAAAAAACATTTAGAAGATGGTGTTAAGCAGGCTCAGAAGATTTTATTGACATGGTTGATAGAAGATGAGAATATTTATGGAAAAATTAAAGATATTATTTCAGAAAAGGATTTTGTCGAGCCATTGTATTATATGGTAGCAAAAATGCTATTTGAACAGTTAGAAAGTGGAGCAATTAATCCGGCGAAGATTCTGAATCAATTTACTGAAGAGGACGAACATAGAGAAGCAGCAGAATTGTTTAATACTTCATTACGTGAAGAGATGAGCAGTCAGGAAAAGGAAAAAGCACTTAATGATACAGTGTATAAGGTTAAGAAAAATAGTCTTGATTATGCAAGCAGAAATGCTAAAGAAGTAAGTGAATTACAGGAAATTATCAATGAACAGAAAAAATTGCAGAAAATACGCATAATACTGTAAAACTTAGATGTATTGGAGGACGGCACAATATGAATGAAAATGATTTAAAATTTAATGAGAGAATAGCAAAACTGTTAGAATTGTCTAAAAAGAATAATAATTCGTTAAAATATGAAGATATTATGGCAGAATTTCCAGATACTTCAGAAGACGGAGAATTATTTGACAGGGTTTTTGAGCAACTTGAAAAGGCAAAGGTTGAAATTATTCCAATGTCGGATAAAGAGATGGATTCATCAGCTCTTTTAGATGAAATTGATGGTGATGAAAAGTATGAAGGCATACCTGATGTAGATTTATCGAAGGTAGATTTGTCTGTTCCGGAGGGTGTTGGAATGGATGATCCCGTAAGAATGTATCTTAAGGAAATAGGTAAAGTGCCACTTTTGACAGCAGAAGAGGAAATTGAACTTGCCAAGAAAATAGAATTAGGTGATGAAGAAGCTAAACAGAAGCTTGCTGAGGCTAATTTACGTCTTGTTGTAAGTATTGCAAAAAGATATGTTGGAAGAGGAATGTTATTCTTGGATCTGATTCAGGAGGGTAATTTAGGTCTGATTAAGGCTGTTGATAAGTTCGATTACAGAAAAGGATATAAATTCAGCACATATGCTACATGGTGGATAAGACAGGCAATTACAAGGGCAATTGCGGATCAGGCAAGAACAATCAGAATACCGGTCCATATGGTAGAGACCATTAATAAGATTATGAGAGTGTCAAGACAGTTAGTTCAGGAACTTGGAAGAGAACCAAGTGCTGAGGAGATAGCTAAAAAACTTGATATGCCTGTTGAGAAAGTAAGAGAAATTATTAAGATAGCCCAGGAACCTGTATCATTAGAGACACCTATCGGAGAAGAGGAGGATAGTCATTTAGGTGACTTCATACAGGATGATAATGTTCCTGTTCCTTCTGAAGCAGCAGCCTATACAATGTTAAAAGAGCAGATAGGAGAAGTTCTAACATCGCTTACTCCAAGAGAACAGTTAGTTTTAAGACTTAGATTTGGACTTGATGATGGACGTTCAAGAACGCTTGAAGAGGTTGGAAAAGAATTTAATGTTACAAGAGAGAGAATAAGACAGATAGAGGCAAAATCTTTGAGAAAATTAAGACATCCAAGCAGAAGTAAAAAGTTAAAGGATTATCTTGATTAAAGTTATGGATTAAATGCCCTGAAGTGGAGGACAATGTGAAACTATCAGACAGATTACAGGCAGTTGCATCATTTGTGACACCCGGCTTAAGGGTAGCTGATATAGGAACTGACCATGGATATATACCTATTTATTTAACAGAGCAGGGAATAGTACCCTATGCCATTGCGATGGATATAAATAAAGGTCCTATATTACGTGCACAGGAAAATATAAAAGAAAATGGTTTAGAGAAGCTTATAGAGACAAGATTATCTAATGGTTTTGATAAATTAGAACCGGGAGAAGCTGATTGTGCGGTAATTGCCGGAATGGGTGGAGAGCTGATTACAAAGATTTTAGATAATGGAAGAAATGTGACAGATGAACTTAAAGAGTTAGTATTATCGCCACATTCGGAAGTATGGCTCGTAAGAAAATATCTTCATAATAATGATTTTAAGATTATTGATGAGAAAATGATTATTGATGAGGATAAATTCTATACGATAATGAAAGTCGTAAAGGGCATAGATGACATTTATTCAGAAGAAGATTATATGTATGGTAAAATACTTATAGAAAAGAAAGATGAAGTATTAATGAAATACATTTACAAGGAATATAATAAAGTTGAGAAGATATTTGAAAATATAAGCAAAAACGGCACTGATAATGCAAAATCAAGAATAGCAGAGTTAGAAAAAGAAAAGAAAATGCTTACTAATGTAATGAATAAATTAGAAAATGGAGACTAAGGTATGGCAGAAATATGTAATGTAACGGTGGGTGGAGAATTAAAACAGTACAATGAGGGAATAAGTTATACAGAGATTGCTAAAGATTTTCAGGATCAATATGACAGTCCTATAGTCTTAGTATTGAAGAATGGAAAACTTACAGAGTTATTTAAGAAAGTAACAAGTGATTGCAGAATTGAGTTTTTAACAACTAAGACATCGCCCGGAATTGAAGCATACAGAAGAAGTGCAACATTAATAATGTTAAAAGCCTTCTATGATGTGGTAGGTAATAAGAATATTAATAAAATTTCGGTACAATATTCGTTAAGCAAAGGTTATTATTGTACATTAAATAGCAAAGTCAAACTTAATCAGGAACTGCTTGATAAAGTTAAGATAAGAATGAATGAAATAGTTGCTGAAAATGCTCAGATTAATAAGAGAACTATTGGTACAACAAGTGCTATAGATTTATTTAATCGTCACAGAATGTACGATAAAGAGAAGTTATTTAAGTATAGAAGAGCATCTAAGGTAAACATTTATAGCCTAAAAGGTTTCGAGGATTATTTCTATGGATATATGGTTCCTAATACAGGTTATGTAAAATATTTTGATTTATTTCTGTATGATGAAGGTTTTGTTCTACAATTACCAACTAAGGAGAATCCGAATGTTGTTCCTGAATTCAAGCCACAGAAGAATCTATTTAATGTTCTTAAGGAATCGGAAAAATGGAGTGAAACGTTGAAGATAGATACCGTTGGTGCATTAAATGAGCAGATTTCACAAGGAAATATAAAGGATATTATTCTTGTGGCAGAGGCATTACAAGAGAAGAAGATTGCTGAAATTGCTACCATGATTGCAGAGAGCAAAGATAAGAAATTCATAATGATAGCAGGTCCGTCATCTTCAGGAAAAACAAGTTTTTCACATAGATTAAGTATACAACTTAAAGCTAATGGGCTTAATCCACATCCAATTGGTGTTGATGATTATTTTATTAACCGTGATATTACACCTAGAGATGAAAATGGAAATTATAATTTTGAAGTGTTAGAAGCACTAGATGTAGAGCAATTTAATAAAGACATGTTAGACCTGTTAGATGGTAAGACAATTAAAATGCCGACATATAATTTCATTACAGGAAAACGTGAATATAAGGGGAATACACTTACACTCGGCAAAGATGACATTTTAGTAATTGAGGGAATTCATGGACTTAATGATAAATTATCATATGCATTGCCAAAGAACAGCAAATTTAAGATATATATAAGTGCTTTAACACAATTAAATATTGATGAACATAATAGAATTTCGACAACGGATGGCAGACTTATAAGAAGAATGGTAAGAGATGCAAGAACCAGAGGAATATCTGCAGAAGAGACTATTGCCAGATGGCAGTCAGTAAGAAATGGTGAAGAAAGCTATATTTTCCCATTTCAGGAGGAAGCAGATGTAATGTTTAATTCTGCACTCATATATGAATTATCCGTTTTAAAACAATTTGCAGAACCACTATTATTCGGTATACCATCAACATCTCCAGAATATGTTGAAGCTAAGAGATTATTAAAATTCCTGGATTATTTCTTAGGTGTTAATACAGAGGATATACCTAATAATTCACTTGTAAGGGAGTTTGTAGGTGGAAGTTGCTTTAATGTATAAAATTAAATACTTAAACAAAAGTTAACAGATTAGTAATATAGAGATGTTTACAAAAGATTGTTATAGTGATAAAGTAATAATGTATTGAGTAGGACAGATAATCGTGGCTGCTATTGGCGAAAGTACGCAGGTAAGGAAAGTCCGGGCTTCACAGGGCAGGATGCCAGATAACATCTGGTAGAGGTGACTCTAAGGCCAGTGCAACAGAAATAAACCGCCATATTCTATATGGTAAGGGTGGAAAGGCAGAGTAAGAGACTACCGCTGTAATGGTAACATTACAGGCACATGTAAACCCCATCCGAAGCAAGACCGAACAGAAAACAATTAGTTGCCCGCTAAGTTTTCGGGTAGGTCGCTTGAGCCTATTGGCGACAATAGGACTAGATAGATGATTGTCTAAAACATAACCCGGCTTACAGTTCTGCTCATTACAAATGATGAATATAATAATATAGAATTTCAAAAGATAGGATTAAGGTAAGAATATGAAAAAGCAGATTATAGGATTGGTTATATCGATTGTACTTGCCATTATAGTAATATGTGTTGGTGTGTTTGGCTCAGGTAGGATTAAATCATCAGATAAGAACAACAAAAGTGAAGAAAAAACATCAAAAGTAGTTGAGTCAGGTAATAAAGAAGATACTTCGAATAAAGATGAGATAAACTCTGAAGAAACAACCTCAGAAGAGGCAACAACACAGCCTGAAAGTACTACACTTGAAGAGACAACTTCAGAAGGAGAATCAGTTGATAAAATAGATTATTCGAATCCTAATATAGACCCAGCTAAACCAATGGTCGCATTAACATTTGATGATGGACCTGGTGGAGAAAGTACAATAAGAATATTGGATGCATTAAAGAAATATAATGCTCATGCAACATTTTTCGTTGTAGGTTCTAATATAGATAAATATGCAGATATTATCAAAAGAGAAGCAGCGGAGGGAAGTGAAGTTGGAAATCATACAAATTCACATGCACAGCTTACTAAATTAGATACCAATGGTATACTAAGTGAGGTAAATGGTGTTAAAGAAAAAATTATGCAGCTTACAGGACAGAAAGTAGTTCCAATCAGACCTCCATATGGTGCGGTAGATGATAATGTTATGGCAACAATTACTGACCCGGTTATATTGTGGTCAATTGATACATTAGACTGGAAGACGAGAGATGCGCAGTCAACTATTCAGAATATCCAGTCATCTGTCTATGATGGTGCGATTATTTTGATGCATGACATCTATTCCACAACAGCAGATGCGGCTGTAAATATTATTGACTGGCTACATAGTCAGGGATACCAGATGGTTACAGTGAGTGAATTGGGATATTACAGAAGAGGTGGTTTAAAGACCGGAGTAAGATATGGAGCATTGCAGCCAGAGTAAAGTTTGAAATATATAAGGAGTAATACAACCAAAGTAAAGATAAGATGTAAAAACAGTCATCATTGTATGAAGTCAATATCAGATTATTTCTGATTCTTGGATTAATACAATGATGACTGTTTTGTGTTGTTTTTAAAGTTTATTAAAGAGATGGATTATATTTCTCTTCACAATATTTACAACGGTAAACTTCATTTTCCTTATCGGCAAGGAAGAAAATCTGCTCTAGTTCCTGTTCTATTGAAGTAATACATCTTGGATTCTTGCATCTGATTACATTTCTAATTAATTTTGGAAGCTTTAAGTCCTTCTTTTCGTAAATAACACCATCTTTAATAATATTGACAGTTATATCGTGATCAATGAATCCAAGGATATCTAAGTCAACTAAATCAAGAGAACCCTCAATTTTAATAATATCTTTTCGCCCCATTTTATTACTGCGTGCATTTTTGATTATGGCAACCTGACAGTCTAATTTATCAAGCCCTAAATATTTATATATAGACATTGATTTTCCTGCTTTAATATGGTCTAAAACAATGCCTTCATTAAGAGAACCTACATTTAACATATTAAACCTCATTTCTGCGTTGTGTTATGTTACTAAGGGTTTGCGACAGCAACGCAAGCACAAACCCGTTTGTTATAGTTTTTAATAAGATTTATGATTAATTAACTTTTATATTTAAAAGTGTAAGAATAAGTGCCATTCTTACGTATACACCATATTGAACCTGTTTAAAGTATGCAGCACGTTCATCGTCATCAACTTCAACAGAAATTTCATTTACACGAGGAAGAGGGTGGAGGACAAGCATATCTTTTCTGGCTAATGCCATCTTATCAGCATTAAGTATGTAGCTGTCTTTTAATCTTATATATTCTTCTTCATTAAAGAAACGTTCACGCTGTACACGAGTCATATATAAAATATCAAGTTCAGGCATTATGTCTTCAAGATGTTCAACTTCTTTATATTCAATATTATTTTTTTCTAAAACGTCCTGTTTAATATAATCAGGAATTCTTAATTCTTTTGGTGAAATAAGAACAAATTTAATACCTGTGTATCTGACGAGTGCATTTATAAGAGAATGTACGGTACGCCCGAACTTAAGATCACCACACAGACCGATAACTAAATTATCAAGTCTACCCTTGAGAGATTTGATTGTCATAAGGTCTGTTAAAGTTTGCGTTGGATGCTGATGTCCACCATCGCCAGCATTAATTACAGGAATCGATGATTTGGTGGAGGCAACTAAAGGTGCACCTTCTTTTGGATGACGCATTGCACAGATATCTGCATAGCAGGATATAATTCGGATAGTATCTGAGACACTTTCCCCTTTTGAAGCTGAACTTGAATCAGCTGAAGGAAAGCCGAGTACATTGCCGCCAAGATTAAGCATTGCAGCTTCAAAGCTTAAACGGGTTCTTGTACTAGGCTCATAGAACAAAGTAGCTAATTTTTTACCTTTACAGGCATCTTTGTATTTATCAGGATTATGTTCAATATCTGTAGCTAAAGCAAGTAAATCATCTAGCTCTTCAACTGAAAAATCCAATGGACTTAATAAATGACGCATAATTCCTCCTAACTGTCATACTTATGTATGAACTTTTAAATAATATATTAATATATGTTTTAAGTAATTGCAATTAGAAAATAAAAATATTCTTCAAAATTAAAAAAAAAACTATTTACAAAAAGATAATCATATATTATAATAAGTAACATCTCAAATAACAAATAAAATATCAGGAATATGGAGGGACTATACGAAAAAGAAGAAGATAATATGTTTTGGAAATGAGTATAAGGACTATGTTATGTATTGTGCATTTATACTTAATAATATGGGATATAGGATATTGGTAAATGACTGGAGTAATACAAAGGAATTATCACATGTAATATCGCACAATGATTATTCAAACACGATAAGAACATATAGAAATATAGATTTTAATTTTTCGTATGATGAATTAAAAGGCTATGACTATGTAATAACATATATAACAGAGTATGATACGATTGCAGGCAGACTTGATATATCGGGTTATTGCTATATGATTATAAATTCCTCTGTATATAAGAATAGTATTTTTAAATGTGAGAATATAATAAGGAAATTTAAAGGAGATATTATATTTATAATAAGGGACCGAATAGGTAGTATTGGAAGAAAATATATTGGGAAATTTATGATATCATCAGATAAAATTTTGTGTATGTATGAGGTAAAATTTGATGAATATGATAAGGAATATCAATATGGAATGGATTATGATGGGTTGATTGAATTTAAGTATCTGTCAGATGATTTATGCAAAGCATTAGTTAAAAGTATTTCCATTATAAGTGGAAGAAGTCAGAATATTGTAAAAAAAGCATTAAAATGGGCGAAAGGGGGCAAGGTATTTGATAATAGGTTTTTGGAGTGAGAAACCGGGAAGAGGTTCATCTACATACAATATGATTGCCGCAGGTCTTGGAATTTCTGAAAGATGCAATAAACGTGTTATTCTTATGCAGGGCAAACATGATTATAACAGGATTGAATATGCATTTACACCATATGATGATGAGAGTGTAATGAAAGAGGATTATGGATATTATAATTATGGAGGTATGGATTCTATAATTAGTAAGTTAGAAAATAATATTTTAACTGAGAAGGAATTTAATAAAGAGATAATCGCCATAAGGAATACAAATCTGTGCTATATATTATCAGGTAAAGGCAGGAATAATACCGAATTTCAGAGTAGATTTCTAAAATGCTATGATAAATATATAGAATTTCTAAAGAATTCCAATGATATCTGTATGATAGAATTGGATAATAATCTTCAGTATGTGAATAGCGAGAAGTTTAATAAATTCGATGTTTTTATAGTTAATCTTCCCCAGGACATTAAATCATTACATAAAATTGTAAAGAACAAAGATGTAATGAACAAAGCATTATTTATTGTGGGTAACTACGATGTCAATTCAGAATATAATCTGAATAATATCCGCAGAAAATATGGTATAGACGAGAAAAGAATATGTGCCATACCTTATAGTGTGAAATTCAGGGATGCTGTATGCAGTGGTAGAAGCCAGGAATTCTATGAAAGGCATATGGAGAAGAAAAAAGGAGACAGTGAATACGAATTCATAAGGGCGATAGAATGTATGACGAAACTTATAATGGAGAGGTGCTTAAGTGGAGAATAAACATAAGGAAAAATTAACTATTGAAAAATTAATAGAGACAATAAATGAAGAAATTAATGGAATATTAAGAGCAAATCTATATGAAATAGGATTAAATGATGAGGAGTTAAAAAGGTTAAGAATAAGAAAAAGAGAACTTAGAAGTGCTTTGAAAAACTGTGGAGTAGGTGATATATATTCAAAGGAGTATATAAAGGCAGCAATTAAGAATATTCTGCTGGATAAACTTCATATAAGTGAGGATGATATTTCAGATATAATATGCTTTAATAAACTTTCAAAACTGTCCATAAAAGATAAATTTGATATTGTATTATTTCAATATAAGAAGAAATATAAGTATGATGGTTTTATTAAAATGGCTGATGAATTTGGTTTGCTTGAACCAATACATACTGCCAATGGACTAAAATATGAGATTTCCAAAGAAGATGTAGAAGATATTTTCAATAGTGTTTATGTGCATAAACCCTTTGAAGAAAAACTTGATATTCTAATACAGAGAATTTATGAGAGATATAGAGGACTTGGAGTAATCGATGAATTAAGGGATATGAAGATTGATGGAATATCAGGGGGAGTTTCCGGAAGAGACGGAGATTATCACAGTGTATGGGCATTTATACGAGGTAAAACTGTACATATATCATTCCTGGATTTTGAAAGCGAAGATGAATTAGAAAGAATATGTATGAATATATACAGGTACAATCATCCGGGACAGTTATCGATGACAAGAGGATATATTGTAAATGAGATGAAAGACCATTCAAGAGTTGTAGTCGTACGTCCACCTTTTGCAGAAAGTTTTGCATTCTTCGTTAGAAAGTTCGATACAATTGAACATAAAGATTTAAGAGAACTTATAACAGATGATAATAATGAAATAGTTATAAGTGTGCTCAAATGGATCGTAAAAGGGTGTCAGGTATGTGGAATTACAGGAGCACAAGGAAGTGGAAAGACTACGTTATTAATGGCTTTAATTGCATATATACCACAGACATATACTTTGCGTATACAGGAGTTAGCTTTTGAATTACATCTAAGAGATGTATATACGGACAGAAATATTCTGACATTTCAGGAAACTGATTTTATTTCAGGGCAAGAAGGGTTGGATTTACAGAAGAAAACAGATGGAGTGGTTAATATATTAGGTGAAGTGGCTTCAGCACCGGTTGCATCATGGCTTGTCCAGATGGCAATGGTAGCTTCACTATTTACAATGTTTACTCATCATGCAAAGACGACAGAAAGCTTGATAAAATATCTAAGAAATTGTCTGCTTACAGATGGTTCATTTAGAAATGAAAAAATAGCAGAAGAGCAGGTCGTTGATGTTATAAGATTTGACATACATATGGAGAAAGATATAAATGGACACAGATATATTGAAAGAATATCAGAGATTGTTTCAGAGAATGGCTCATATAAGATAGTTGACATTGTTAAATATGACAATGGTAGATATGTTAAAAAAGCGGATTTTTCGCAGAAAGTAATGAAGAATATGGTATTGCATATGACTAAAGAAGAGGGGAAAGAATTTATTGAAGAATATGGTGTATAAGCTAATAAAAAATAATATATTTACAAAGAGTATGGTTAATGTAATAGAGGAGAGAATGTCGATTATTTATCCGGGAAATAAAGAGAAGGTAGTTGATGTGACTTTGAAAGAAATACTAAAAATAATAATTATTAACATTTTAGTAGTTTCTATAATATTGCTTTATGGAAAAACAAATATATTTTATGTGTTTATGAGTTTTATGATTATGTATATGTTATCTAAAAATAAAGTGTATTCGAAATTCAATATGCTTGATATAAAGTTATTAAAGCAATTTGAAAAATTTCTACAGGATGTAAGATTTAAGTTTAAATATGATGGAATGATTGACGAGGCACTACAGGAAGCATTACAGAACTCAGATTATGAAATGTATCTCCAGGGAAATCTTCTACTTGAAAGTCTGAATGATAAGGAGTCTGATAGTTATACATATGTAGATATTGCACCTAACAGTTTCTTTATGACATTTTATGCTTTATGTGTAACAGTAAAAAGATATGGAGATAAAATAAAAAATGATAAATCATTATTTATTATGAATTTATCATTTTTAAAAGATGATATTAATACGGAGATATTGAAACGGGAAAAAATAAATGCAATGTTTATGGGATTAACAGGTATAATTGTAATTCCTTTGTTTGCAATAAAATCAATATGCATATGGGGAATAAGAAATATTCCGCAACTAACGGATTATTATAATGGAGTAATTGGCAAGCTGACAATTGTTATTATAACAGTTATAACATTAATTATATTTAATATAGTTATGAAATTAAAATATCCAATAGACTTTGATAATAATAAAAGCCTATGGATTAAGGAACTACTTGATATAAAATGGGTTGATGAACTAATTATGCAGCACATTAGTAAAAATTATAAGAAATATTATAGAATGGATATGTTCTTAAAATCTATAGTGTATAAATACAACGTTAAAGAATTTTTAATATGTCGGATTTTCAAAAGTATAGGTACGTTTATTTTAAGTACGGTTTTGATTATAAGTATGGGAATACATAAAATAGGTATATTAGGTGTAGGCATTTCAGTTTTACTTATAGCTTGCGTAACAATATGTACATATAATTATGAATATATGATGTTATTAATCAGAGAAAAGCTTCTTAAGATAAGCAGGGAAGAAGAAATTGTCAGATTTCAGTCAGTCATATTAATACTTATGTATATGGACAGAGTATCTATAGAAGTTATCTTAGAATGGTTAGAAAGATTTGCGATAGTATTTAAAAATAATATTGAAAGAATAGCAGATACACTTGTATACAAAGGAATAAAGGTATTTGATGATGCAAAAGATGACGTTGCATTTTTGCCTTTTGAGAGACTTATGGATTGCTTTATAGCAAGTGACAGGATTGGAATAGAGAAATCCTTTTCGGATATTTTATCAGACAGGGCTTATTATGTGGAAAAGCATAAACAGGAGAATGATCTGATTATTAATAATAAAGCATTAATTGCCAAATTTATATCATTTATTCCGATATGTATTGTAATTTGCTTTGTGTTAGTAATACCTTTTGTATATCAGGGATTAAGGCAGATACAATCATTTACATTAATTTAGATATATATTCAGTTATTTAGAGGTTTTTAAAGTGACAGCAGAATAAGTTATATTTGAATAATAGATATTTAAATATATAAAATAAAAAAAATAGTAAGAAAAATAAAAATAGTAAAATGAAAGGAAGGCTAGTCTTATAAAATGCAGTATATATTGATTGTTTAATAATATGGCAAGTTGCATAAAAGTGTAGATTAGATGATTAATAGTATAAGATAACGGGATAGTATCATTTATATAGGACTATGTAAAGGTGAAAATATGGAGAATAGTTTAAAAGCATTAATTTTAGCAGCAGGAACAGTAATAACTTGTGTTGTAATTACATTAGGATTTTATTTGTCTAAAGAAGCACAATCAACCGCCAGTACGGGGACAAGTAAAATTGGAAAAATTAATTCAGAGTTTGCAGAAAATGATAAGACAATGTATGACAATGTGACTGTGTCAGGAAGTGAAGTAGTAAATGCAATAAAAAAATTAGATGGAGAATTTGTGGGTATAAACGTTATTACAAATAATTCCAATGATTTCTATGGCTATCAGTTTGATATCTCATCGGGAGAAATAATGATGAAAAGTACTAAAAGTTACAACCAGGCAATTTCTTCATCGGCTTCTAATTATATAAATCCATACGCGAGCTTCAAAGGAAAGGTTATCAGAAATGGAAACAATGTAATTACCGGGGTAAAATTCGAACAGGTATAAATATGGAAAATAGCATAAGAATGTTTTATCAGGCATTAGGTGTTATATTGTTCATAATTGCATTAAGTATTCTTTTTAATATTGACAGGCTTATGGAAAAAGAATACAGATATATTCAGTATTCTGATAGATATAGAGAGGTTAGTGTAAAATAATTGTGATATGGATCAATTATTTCACATAGCTATTTGTGCAACAGATATCACAAATAGCATTTATCGCAGAGCCAAATATGACATTTGGTTCGCGATTCCTCGGGCAATTTATGCCTGTAGAATGGAGATTAGTATGGAGGAGATTTATTCAAAAGTTGTGGCTATTATTATAGGTTGTATAGCATTATTTATTGTTCCGGTAAAAATATTGTCGTGGAGACAGGATAATATGCAGCAGACATATATTTTAACTGAGACAATATGTTTTGTTGACAGTGTATGTAATAAGGGAATCTTATATAGTGATTTATATATAGATTATCTGAATAAAATCCAAAAGTCAGATAAGATTTATAAAATAAAGTTACAACATATAAAGAATTCAAAGAATAATATCGAAAATTCGGAGAATAGTTCCCAAAATCCAAATAATAGTGAAAATATAGAAAATAGTTTTGAAAAAATAAATAGTGAGATAGAAGATATAGATAGTCAATCAATTGATATTGATTATACAGAGCAGATATTAGAAGAACTTAAGACTGATGGAAGTCATAAATTTTTAGAAAATGATATATTCAGAATTGAAGTGGTTGATAATAGTGATAATGTAGTGGTGTTTTATGGAGGGTGTATAAAAGATGAAGATTACTGATTATGCAATCCTCTTTCTGGGAATTATATTATCATTTTGCGTTATATATGAGTTTAAGGATCAGATGGCTTTCAAGAAGATTATCTGTGATGAAGAAATTAATAAGGCAGTAGATAATTCGGTAGTTATGGCATTGAAAAGCGGATATACAAAAGATATAGATAATAAGTGTGAAATTGATTTAGAAATAACTAAAAATGTATTAAAAAAAACATTAGCAGAGTTGTTATATGGAGATATTAAAGAATATAATAAAGACAGAATAACTAATAGAATAATTGCATGTATAGTAGTAGATGAGGATGGATATTATACATTAACCAATAATAAATGGAGTGATAAAAATATATTTGGCAGCAGTTCACATAGTGGAAAAGTGCAGGAAATTGAAGAAGTTTTGGAAGAGAGGCTGGATAATTACATATATAGAATACTTTTACCTGAAAATAGTGGAGAAATATTTGCACAGACAATATCAGATTATTCATTATTAGTTGTATATGAGACCCAGAGAATGGTATATGATGATGTAATATATAGTGGTTGTATATTATCAGGTGCAGCAATAAAATAAATAACTCAAACTTCGCGCATACATAATAGAATTAAATCATCTGTATTAAACAAATTTGCATATAAAAAAATATCCGATGAAATAATTAAAAATAGCAATAGTTAATATTAATCTATTTATAAGTAGTGTATTTTCATCGGATAATATATAAAATTATTTGTCGTTATTAGGTGGAGCAGCGGGTGTGAAAATTGTAATTTCTACAGTATTAATTCTCATTTTATCCATTGATATTACTTTAAGAGAGACATTGTCGATAATGATTTTATCTCCCGGTGTAGGAAAACGATCCAATTTCTCAATGATAAGACCACCGATTGAATCATATTCGTCAGAATGTAGCCTGAGTCCAAGACGGTCATTTAAATCTGAAATTTTAATGTGGCCTTCTATAAGATATTTGTTGTTTGAGATTTCTCTTACATCATCTTCATCATCTATATCGTATTCATCATGAATTTCACCAACTATTTCTTCTAAGAGGTCTTCAAGTGTTATAAGACCTGAAGTGACACCATATTCATCAAGTACGATTACAATGTTTACAGAAGTTTTTTTCATTTCCATCATTAATTCAGAAATTTTCTTCCCTTCATATGTGTAGAAAGCAGAACGGAGGTAATTTCGGATATCAAATATATGTTCAGGATTGTATAAAAGTAAATCTTTCATATTTATGATTCCAATTACATTGTCAGTAGTATCCTGATAAATAGGAATTCTTGTATATTTTTCCTTTCTGAAAATCTGTATTAACTCATCATATGTACTATTGATATCTGCCATTGTCATATCAACTTTTGGAACCATTACATCGGATGCAATTGCATCACCAAAATCAAACACATTGTTAATCATCTGTTTTTCTTCTTTTTCAATAACACCTTCTTCGTGGCTGACATCAACAATTGTTCTTAATTCTGTTTCTGTAATTGAAGACGTCTTAGCATCAGGATTAACACCTAATAGTCTCATTAGAGAATTAGCGAGAAAATTTATGACAAATATAAAAGGTGTTAAAATATACATAATCCCGTATATTACTTTGGCATAAGCTAAAGAAAGTTTTAATGCATTAATTGTAGCAAGTGATTTAGGCGTAATTTCGCCAAAGATTAAGACAAGTATTGTAAGTATTCCAGTTGCAAAACTTATCGCATATTCGCCAAACATCTTCTGTGCAAGAAGTGTTGCAAGAGCTGAAGCAGTAATGTTTACGAGGTTATTACCTATTAATATTGCACTTAACATCTTGGATTTGTTTTCTATAATTTTGTTAACTAAGATTGCCTTTTTATTACCCTCTTCAATGAGTGAACGTATCTTTATATTACTTACAGTAATAAATGCCGTTTCTGCTGATGAGAAGAAGGCAGATAATAAAAGTAAAACGATTAGAACTAATAAAAGTGTTATTTCTGAACTACTCAATTTTGATTCTCCTTAATTTTTTGCTTTTTGAATTCAGATATATTTATAATAGATATATATCCAATATATGAATTAAACATATTGAAATGTTCAAGGGAATTTTAACCTAAAATTAAAAAGGTGTAAAGTGTTTTGTACTAATTTATTAAAATATGAAATATAATTATAGTAAATAAAATTAAAAAAATATATATTTTGCCGGAGCTTATAAAAATAAAAGAGTTATTAATCAGGAGGAAGAGAGTGAAAAATAAAATAGTTCCTATAATCAAGACAATAGTTTTTATGATTATATCTACAACAATTATGATTTTATTAATGACATTATTATTTTATAAAACGGAAATTGATGAAAATGGCATAAGAATAGGTGCTATTATTACATATTATATTACAACATTTATAGGTGGTTTTATATTTGGAAAAGTAAATGAGAGTAAGAAGTATCTGTTTGGACTTATGATAGGTGCAGTATATTTTGTATTGTTGATAATATGTTCGGCAATGTCTGGAAGTGGTGGAAATATGTTTTCGGGCAGAATGATTATTGCTATGATTAGTTGTCTGACTGGAGGAATGTTAGGTGGAATGATTAGTAATTAAAAAAAACTTTGAATTATTCGTGATTTATGTTATAATAATCCAAGTTAAAGAATTAAAGGAGGATTTTCCATGAAACACGTAAAGACTTTAAGCACAAGAACTTTAAAAGAGACAATGAAAAAAGGTGGTTGTGGAGAATGTCAGACATCATGCCAGTCAGCATGTAAGACATCTTGTACAGTTGGAAATCAGAGCTGTGAAAACAAATAATTCACCTTATAAAGAATTATAAAAATGATAATTCTAAATAACAGAGCCGGTGCTTGCATTGACTCTGTTATCGTGCGTTAGAAAGGTAAGGTAATATTGTGATTCATCAATATAAAAATAATGGATATAATATTGTATTAGATGTAAATAGCGGTTCTGTACATGTAGTAGATGATGCCTGTTATGATGTAATTTCACTTTATGAAGATAATTCAAAAGATGAGATTATGAATAAATTGAAAGACAACTATTCAGAAGATGTGATTAGTGAAGCTTATGATGAGGTAAAGGAGTTAGCAGACTCTGAGTTATTATTTACGGAAGATGTTTATAAACAATACATAACAGATTTTAAGAAGAGAAAGACAGTCGTAAAAGCATTATGTCTTCATATTGCACATGATTGTAACCTTGCATGCAAATATTGTTTTGCAGAAGAGGGAGAATATCATGGAAGAAGAGCCTTAATGAGCATTGAGGTTGGTAAAAAGGCAATAGATTTTCTGATTGCTAATTCAGGTAACAGAAGAAATCTTGAAGTTGACTTCTTTGGAGGAGAGCCTCTTATGAACTGGGAGGTTGTCAAAGAAATAGTTAGATATGGACGTTCTAAAGAAGAAGAATATAATAAGAATTTCAGATTCACATTGACAACGAATGGCGTATTACTTAATGATGAAGTAATGGAATTTGTCAATAAAGAGATGTCAAATGTTGTGCTTAGCTTAGATGGTCGTAAAGAAGTAAATGATGAGATGAGACCATTCAGAAATGGAAAAGGAAGTTATGATTTAATTGTTCCTAAATTCCAAAAACTTGCAGATAGCAGAAATCAGACAAATTATTATGTAAGAGGTACATTTACACATAATAATCTTGATTTTTCAAATGATGTAATTCATTTCGCAGATTTAGGTTTTAAGCAGATGTCAATAGAGCCGGTTGTAGGTGAAGATGATGAAAAATATGCTATAAAAGAAAAGGATCTTCCAGTGATAATGGAAGAATATGATAAGCTTGCAAAAGAATTTATTAAGAGAAAGAAAGAGGGAAATGGATTCAATTTCTTCCATTTTATGATTGACTTAGAACAGGGACCATGTGTTGCAAAGAGATTGTCAGGTTGTGGTTCAGGAACAGAATATCTTGCAGTAACTCCATGGGGAGATTTATATCCATGCCATCAATTTGTTGGACAAGATGAATTCCTTTTGGGAAATGTGTTCGAGGGAATCAAGAAGCAGGAAATCTGCGACGAATTTAAAATGTGTAATGTATATGCTAAAGAAAAATGTCAGGACTGTTTCGCAAGATATTATTGCAGTGGAGGCTGTGCAGCAAATTCATATAAGTTCCATGGTTCGATTACAGATGCTTATGACATCGGTTGTGAAATGGAGAGAAAAAGAGTTGAATGTGCAATTATGATTAAAGCAGCATTAGCAGATGATTCAGAATAGAGTAATAATTTAGAAATAACATGAAATAACATGAAGTAATAAGAAGTAATAAGAAACAATAGGAAGTAGTAAAAAAATCATAAAGAAAAATAAGAGAAAGGAAAAAGTGATGAAACATAGTAAAGTAAAAAGTACAGTCGCATTTATTGTAACATTGATACTTATTGTTGCAGTAGGACTTGTATCGGGATTCGGTGTAGGCTCACATAACATCGGTGCAGCCAAAAACATAATACTTGGTCTCGACCTTAAAGGAGGCGTAAGTGTTACCTATAAAGTAAAGGATAAGGACTTTACAAAAGAGCAGTTAAACGATACTAAATATAAGTTAGAGAAGCGTGTAGCTCAATTTAGTACAGAATCAGAGGTCTATTCAGAGGGTGATGATAAAATCACAGTTGATATTCCTGGTGCCTATGATGCCCAGGCAGTATTAGAGGAGCTTGGTAAACCTGGTTCATTAATGTTTGTTACAGAAGCTGATGATAGTTTCCAGGGTGATGATACATATCCTTTATATGAGACAAAAGATGGTAAGAGATATAAAGTATGGGTATCAGGTGATGAGATTGCAGATGCACAGGGACAAGCAAGATCATCTGAAACAACTAATGCAACACAGTATGTAGTTACACTTACAATGACAAAGAGTGGTACAACTAAATTTGCAGAAGCAACAAAAGAAAATTATGGTAAAACAATTTCTATTCTGTATGATGATGAAATAATCAGTTCACCAAAAGTTAATGCTCAGATTAGTGATGGTGAAGCAATAATTGAGGGACAGGAATCAATGGAAGCAGCTAATAACCTTGCTTCAACAATAAGAATTGGTTCTCTTAGTCTTGAACTTGAAGAGATAAGTTCAAAAGTAGTTAGTGCAAAACTTGGTAATGATGCTATTGAGACAAGCTTAATTGCTGGTTTAATTGGTTTAATAATCGTAATGGCATTTATGATTATTGTATACAGAATTCCTGGTGTAGTTTCAAGTATTGCTTTAGCATTATACACAATTATGGAATTACTTGTATTAAATGGCTTTGATTTAACACTTACATTGCCTGGTATAGCAGGTATTATCTTATCAATTGGTATGGCGGTAGATGCTAACGTTATTATTTACGCAAGAATTAAGGAAGAACTTGCTACAGGTAAGACAACAGATTCAGCTATAAAGATTGGTTTCAAGAAAGCAACTTCAGCAATCGTAGATGGTAACATTACTACATTTATAGCATCATTAGTGCTTATGTGGAAGGGTTCAGGTCCTGTTCAGGGATTTGCTAACACACTTGCAATTGGTATTGTTTTATCAATGTTTACAGCAATGGTAGTTTCAAGATTTATCTTATATCTTATGTATAATATGGGATTTAAAGATAAGAAATTCTATGGTGTTCAGAAAGAAAGAAAAACAATTGATTTCCTTAAGAACAGAGTTATCTGGTTTGCTATTGCTATTGTGGTTATTATAGGTGGCTTAGGTTATATGGCAATAAGCTCAAATAATGGCAACGGAGCATTCAACTATAGTATCGAATTTAAGGGCGGTACAGCTACAACAGTTGAATTTACAGATGATTATACAGTTGATGATTTTAATAACAAGATTAAACCTGAGATTGCAAAGGTTATTGATAGCGAAGATATTCAGGGTCAGAAAGAAACTAATTCTAATAAATTTGTTATTAAGACAACATTCTTAGATGATAATACAAGAGAAGAGATGAAGAATCTTCTTATTGAGAAATTTGGTGCTGTATTACAGGACGGTGAAAATGACTTTGAAGAAACTAACATAAGCTCAAGTGTCAGCGACCAGATGCAGAAAGATGCCATAATAGCAGTAGTGCTTGCAACAATATGTATGTTAATATATATATGGTTAAGATTTAAGAATCTTAAATTCGCAGGCAGTGCAGTAATAGCATTACTTCACGATGTTTTAGTTGTACTTGGTTTTTATGCAGTATCAAGAACAACGGTTGGTACAACATTTATCGCTTGTATGCTTACAATCGTAGGTTATTCAATTAATGCAACAATCGTTATCTTCGACAGAATCAGAGAGAACCTTGCAGAGAAAGCAAATGCAAGAGATGTTGATTTAAAACAGGTTGTTAATGACAGTATTACACAGACACTTACAAGAAGTATCTATACATCATTTACAACATTTGTAATGGTAGCTGTATTATACGTTTTAGGTGTTGCATCAATAAGGGAATTTGCATTACCAATTATGGTTGGTATCATCGCAGGTGGTTATTCTTCAGTATTTATCACAGGTTCATTATGGTATATGTTATCTAAGAATAAATATGGCAAGAAAACAGATGATAATAAGAATGCAGCAAAAAAGAAAACAAAATAGTATAATTTAAATATTACATGAATTTAAAGCCATTCAACTTAATCTTGAATGGCTTTAATATTTAACATAAGAAGATGATAAAGGAGTTCTCCATGGAAAAATGGTTAATTCAGACCAAGAAAGCAGATTTTAATGGATTAGGTAATAAATTTAATATAAGTCCTGTAATAGCAAGAATTATTAGAAACAGAGATATTATAAGTGAAGAAGAATTTAAGGAATATCTTGATGCAGATATAGAAGAATTATATTCGCCTTTTCTGTTAAAGGGAATGGAAGAAACAGTAAGAATTATCGTAGCCGCCATTAATGATAGAAAGAAAATCAGAGTTATCGGAGATTATGATATTGATGGAATATGTTCAGGTTATATATTAACATCAGGAATTGAAAGATTGGGCGGAATAGTTGATTTTGATGTGCCAGAGCGTATTGTAGATGGATATGGTCTAAATGAAAGACTGATTAGAAAGGCATATGATGATGGGATAGAGCTTATAATAACCTGTGATAACGGAATTGCAGCATCATCACAGGTTAAATTAGCTAAACAACTAGGAATAAATATAGTGATTACAGACCACCATGAGGTTCCATTTGAGATTACTGAGGGAGGTAAGATATATATACTTCCTGAAGCTGATGCTGTAATAGACCAGAAACAGCCTGATTGCACATATCCATTCAAAGAATTATGTGGTGCCGGAATTACCTATAAGGTAATTGATGCAATATATGAATCGGTTTATTTGAATGGAACATATACAATAGATGTTGCGAATGATGTAAAATCAGAGGATATAATATCTAAAGAAGAATTTATGCGTGAATTTCTTGTATTTGCGGCAATTGCAACTGTGGGGGATATTGTTGACCTGGTAAGTGAGAACCGTACAATTGTTAAAAATGGGTTAAAACATATAAATGATATTGATAATAAAGGTCTTAAGGCATTAATTGAAGCTAATGAATTAACAGGCAAGGTTATTAGCAGTTATCATATATCATTTATAATTGGCCCATGTATAAATGCAGGTGGTCGCTTAGATACAGCGAGGAAAGCATTTGAACTATTTAGATGTACATCGGAAAATGAAGCAGTGATAAAGGCTATTGAATTGAAGGATATTAATGATGAACGTAAGGAGATGACAGCATTTTATACAGAAAAGGCATTAGATATTTTAAAAAATGATGATAGATATAAAAATCAGAATGTGATAGTTGTATATCTTCACGATTGTCACGAAAGTCTTGCAGGAATTATAGCGGGAAGAATTAAGGAAATATATTATAAACCTGTATTTGTGCTTACGGACTGTGAGGAAGGTGTTAAAGGTTCAGGACGTTCCATAGAGGGATATTCAATGTATGAAGAAATGGTTAAGGCAGATACCAGATTCAGACAGGAAAATACAACAGATGAGCATTTATTTATAAAATATGGTGGACATAAGATGGCAGCAGGCTTATCCATTGATAAAGACAGAATAGACATTTTCAGGGAATATCTTAATTCTAGTGATGGAATTACTGAGGATATGTTAGTTGAGAAAGTATGGATAGATGTGGCATTGCCATTTGAATATTTATCTTTTGATTTTATAGAACAGCTTGATATATTAGAACCGTTTGGAAGAGCTAATGAAAGACCTGTATTTGCAGAAAAATGCAGAATAAACAGAATAAGGGTATTTGGTAAAAACAGAAATGTCATATCATTAAGTGTCAGAAATGAGGCAGGAACAACGATAGATGCAACCTGCTTCGAAGAAGAAGTAGTATTTATGGACTATTTAAAGAATAAATTCTCTGAAACTGATGTGGATAATGCATTAAATGGAAGAGAAAATAATATCAGATTAAGTATAATTTATTATCCGGAGATAAATGAATATCGTGGATTTAAGAATATTAGAGTTGTTATTAAGCGTTATTCGTGATAAAATTATATATAATGTGCTAAAAAATAGAAATTAAAGATAAATGCAAAATGCATAAATATAAGTTGAAAGGAAGTAAATGTCATGAAAAAAATTGAAGAATACGTAAGGAGTATTAATGATTTTCCGAAAGAAGGAATTATTTTCAGAGATGTAACAAGTGTATTACAGGATGCAGACGGATTACATTTAGCAATAGACAGCATGCAGGATCTTGTTAAGGACATTGATTTTGATGTAGTAGTAGGACCTGAATCAAGAGGCTTTATATTCGGTGTGCCTATCGCATATAATTTAAATAAGGCATTTGTACCTGTCCGTAAAAAGGGTAAACTTCCATGTGAGACAATTTCAATGGATTATGATTTAGAGTACGGAAAGGCTACCATTGAGATGCATAAAGATTCTATTAAGCCTGGACAGAAAGTTGTAATTATCGATGATTTAATTGCAACAGGTGGAACAATCGAAGCTATTATTAAGTTAGTAGAGCAGCTTGGCGGTGAAGTAGCAGGAATATGCTTCCTTATGGAATTACAGGGGCTTAACGGAAGAGACAAGCTTGATGGATACAGAGTAGAATCTGTAATTAAATACGAGGGCAAATAAGAGGGGCATTAAATAAAATGGCATCATACAGACGAGTATCAAGGAGACAGGCATCAGGCTACAGAGCATCAAAGAGGATGTCATCAAGACAATACCGACGATTAAAACGCAGAATACAATGTGTAATAAGGTGTACAATTTTACTATTCATATTGATAGGAATAATTTTTGGAATAGTATCTGGGATAAAAAGCTGTACATCAAAACACAAGAGTAATAGGTTAAAAGATGTAAAAGCTGCGACAAGTGGTGAAGTTGCTGATAATTCAGAAGATAATAATACTGTTAATACTGGTAATACTGGTAATCAAGAAGATAATAATAAATTGGCAAATGCGGTTAAATATCCTGAGAAAGCTGAGAACTATACGGAATTAACTTCTGCAGAACTTTTAAGTCCATATATAGCTGTAATTGATGTGACTAACAATAAGCTTGTAGCGGGAAGAAACGCAGAAGCAAGAATATATCCTGCTTCCATGACAAAGGTAATGACATTAATTGTAGCAGTGGAAAATGTTAAAAGTATGGACGATAAATTCACAATGACAAGTGAAATTATAGATCCATTATATAGAGACAGTGCTTCTAGAGCAGGCTTTGAGCCTGGCGAAGAGGTAACGGCAAGAGACTTAATGTATGGATTAATTCTTCCATCAGGTGCAGACGGTGCAGTAGGGTTAGCACAGATGATAGCAGGAAGTGAAGAAGCATTTGTTGAACTTATGAATAAGAAGTGTGAGGAACTTGGACTTAAGAATACACATTTTACGAATACCTCAGGATTACATAATGAGAATCACTATACAACCCCTGTAGAAATGGCGATGATACTTGAATATGCAATGAACAATGAGACTTGCGCAAAGATATTATCAACATATCAGTATACAACTGAAGTTACAGAGAAACACCCAGAAGGAATACTTCTTACAAGCACTATGTTCAGCAGAATGTATGGTAATGAGGTTCCGGGAGTTGAGATAAAAGCAGGTAAAACAGGATATACACAGGAAGCAAGACATTGCCTTGTAAGTTATGCTGAAAGTGACGGCAGTAAATACGTAGCAGTTACAGCAGGAGCTGAGGGTAAATGGAATGTAGTATATGATGATTTCAAACTTTATGGAGATTTCTGTAAAGGTGCAGGTAAAGAGACAGAAACGACCGGAGAAACAGAATCGCAGTCACAGACGGCACAATCATAGCATATGAATTTATAATAATAAATTCAGAAAAATAAAAAGGTCGGTACAATACCACATTTAAATAAAATGCATATTGTACCGGCCTTTGTAATATGAATTTAAGCATTTAAAATATTAGAAAGTAGTTTCTCAGGGACTTTGAGGTCACCATATCCAATACCTAAATCTAATGTAGGTTTTGCAAGCCCATGGAAATCAGAACCGCCTGTTATAAATAAACCATATTTTTTGGCAAGTTGTTTCATTCTGCTCTCATCATTCCATTTATTAGAGGAATAAATAGCTTCTATACCCTGTAAGCCATTCTCTTTTAATAAGGCAACAAGAGAATCTAATTCTGCCTCACTAAAATGATAGAGAAGTGGGTGTGCAAGCACCGCTTTACCATTTGCTAAATGTATTAGTGAAATGGCATCTATAACATTTATTCGCGTTCGTGGAACATAACATGGACAACCGGGATTTAGGTATTTCTTGAAAGCGATATCCTTATCTTTAACATAACCACATTCAACAAGCATAATTGCAAAATGCGCTCTTGTTATTACCGCGTCTTTAAAACGTTCATTTAACTGTTCTTCTGTAATCTTAAAGCCGTGTTTATTAAGAAGTTCAATCATTTTGACATTTCTTTCGGCTCGGATATTTCTAAAATATCCAATTTTCTCCTGAAATTCCTTATTACGGTAGTCGATATTAAGTCCAAGAATATGTATATCCTTACCTTTATATTCAGCGGATAATTCAATTCCGGGAATAACCTTTATAGGAGAAAAATCATTTATTAATTCAGCCTCGTTAAGGGCCTCGTCAATTCCTGCAGTAGTATCGTGGTCTGTAAGTGCGAAAGCGATAAGACCTTTTTCAATTGCATAATGTACAAGCTCTGATGGTGTATAAGAACCATCAGAGGCTGTTGAGTGTACATGTAAATCAATATAATTCATTAATTATCACTATCCTGTTCGTCTGTAGAATAAACCTGACGTTTTCTTGCCATTTCATCACTTTCAAGATATTCGTCATAAGTTGTGATCTTGTCAATTAATTTACCATTTACAATTTCCATAATTCTGTTAGCAGTAGTCTGTACTATCTGGTGGTCTCTTGAAGAGAAGAGAATAACACCTGAGAATTTAGTAAGACCATTATTAAGTGCTGTAATTGATTCCATATCTAAGTGGTCAGTTGGCTCATCAAGGATAAGGACGTTAGCACCGCTAATCATCATCTTAGATAATAAGCAACGAACTTTTTCACCACCGGATAATACCTTAACACGTTTCATACCGTCATCTCCGGCAAATAACATTCTTCCTAAGAAACCACGTACATATGTGGCATCTTTAATCTCTGAATATCCTGTAAGCCAGTCAACAATTGTATCATCAGTATCAAATTCCTTAGTGCTGTCTTTCGGAAAATATGCCTGAGTTGTTGTAATTCCCCATTTATAGTTACCTTCATCAGGTTTCATTTCACCTGTGAGAATCTTGAATAAAGTAGTTTTAGCGGCTTCATTTGCACCGACGAAAGCAACTTTATCTTCACGGCCGATAATAAATGAGATATCATCAAGGACTTTTACACCATCAATAGTCTTAGATAAATGTTCAACAGTAAGAACTTCATTACCGATTTCACGATTAGGACGGAAATCAATATAAGGATATTTTCTGCTTGATGGTTTAATATCATCTAATTCGATTTTCTCAAGGGCTCTCTTTCTCGAAGTAGCCTGCTTAGATTTAGAAGCATTAGCACTGAAACGCTGGATGAAGTCCTGTAATTCCTTAATTTTCTCTTCTTTCTTCTTATTAGCTTCTTTCATCTGTTTGATAAGTAACTGGCTTGATTCATACCAGAAGTCATAGTTACCTGCGTATAACTGAATCTTACCATAATCTATATCTGCAATCTGTGTGCAGACTTTATTTAAGAAATATCTGTCATGAGATACAACAATTACTGTATTCTCAAAATTAATTAAGAACTCTTCTAACCATGCAATTGCATCTAAGTCAAGGTGGTTAGTAGGCTCATCGAGAAGAAGAATATCAGGATTACCAAATAATGCCTGTGCAAGTAATACTTTGACTTTCTCACTACCTTTTAATTCTTTAAGATATTTGTAATGGAGGTCTGTTTCAATTCCAAGACCATTAAGTAAAGTAGCTGCATCAGATTCAGCTTCCCAACCATTTAAAGTTGCAAATTCCTCTTCTAATTTACCAGCTTTGATACCATCTTCCTCTGTAAAATCTTCTTTAGCATAGATAGCATCTTTTTCTTTCATTATCTCATAAAGACGGGCATTACCCATAATAACCGTATCTAAAACAGGGTATTCATCATATTTGAAGTGGTCCTGCTGTAAAAATGAAAGACGCTGACCCGGTGTAATGACGATTTCACCATTAGTAGATTCTAACTGTCCTGATAAAATCTTAAGGAAAGTAGACTTTCCGGCACCATTTGCACCAATAAGCCCATAGCAATTGCCTTCTGTAAATTTAATGTTTACATCTTCGAAAAGAGCTTTTTTACCAATTCGAAGGGTAATGTTATTTGCACTAATCATTGTAACCTCATTTCTGAATTATATACGAATTCCTATTTAATAATCTTATATGACAAAAAGCCATTCAGTACCTATTTTACAGTAAATCAGTTAATTTGCAAGCCAAATTTAAAAAATATACGCGTAAACAGTACAAATTAATAGATTATTCTAAAAATTATGGTATAATGTACATAATTAATGACAATATTAGAGAAATACTGGAAGAAAAATTCCTGGTTATGGATTAGTCAGGACAAATATAGGTTAGTTAAGTTGGAGGCTAGAAATGACAAAATCATATGAAATAGACTACAAAGTTAAAGTAGGAATTCCAATGCCATTAGGTGCAATGAAAACAAATGATGGAATTAACTTTGCGGTTATGGTACCAGGAAAAGAAGATACAAGGTGTTCAATAATATTATATAGAAAAGGGACGTTAGAAATCGTAACAGAGATCGTATTTACAGAGGAGATGAAGTTTGGTAAGGTATATGCAATGTGTATACAGGGAATTGCAATTTCAGAATTTGATTACAATTATCGGATTGGTAATAAAGTAATTACTGATCCATATGCGAAAATGATTAATGGAACTAAGATATTTGGTGAAAATGATAATAAAGTTAAGACTTCAGCAGTATATAATGATAAATTTAACTGGGATGGTGATGTAAAACCTACAATAGAATTCTCAGATAGTATTATATATAAGCTGCACGTAAGAGGTTTTACGAAACATAGATATTCAAAAGTTAGGAAAAAGGGTACATTTGCTGGAATTGTTGAACGAATTGACTATCTCAAGAGCCTTGGAGTAACAATGGTAGAGCTTATGCCCGCATATGAATTTAACGAGAATTCACATATGAAGAACGGTAAAGTCAATTACTGGGGATATACAGATGCAGATTATCTTATGCCAAAGGTTGCTTATTCTTCTAGAAAGGATGGAAAGAGTGCAATCTATGAATTTAAGTCAATGGTTAAGGAATTGCATAAGAATAATATAGAGGTATGTATGGAATTCTCGTTTGATAAGGAAATAACACCGAATTATATGATTGATTGCTTCAGACATTGGGTTATAAATTATCATATTGACGGAATACATTGTAATATGAGCGATGATATAAGAGGTGCAATAAGTTCAGATCCATATTTGGCGGATACAAAAATCATAAGTTATGGTTTTGAAAATGATGATTTCTCAACACATAAGCATTTAGGAGAATCTAACAGGGTATTTATGAATATAGCGAGAAAGTTCTTAAAGGGCGATGAGGGACAGGTAAATGATATGGCATTCAGAATACGTTATAATAAAGACTTTGCTGCACCGGTTAATTATTTCGCAAGCAACGATACATTTACAATGATGGATATGGTATCGTATGCAGTTAAACATAATGAAGAAAATGGTGAATATAATAAAGACGGTATCGAGGAGAATTATAGCTGGAATTGTGGATATGAGGGTGAAACTAAGAGAAAATCTGTGGTTAATTTAAGATGGAGACAGCTTAAAAATGCGATATGTCTGTTAATGCTTAGTCAGGGAACACCTATGATTTATGCAGGAGATGAGTTTGGCAATTCGTGTGGAGGCAATAATAATCCATATTGTCAGGATAATGATACATCATATATTGACTGGAGATTAGCAAAGAAGAATGAGAAATTCTTGGAATTCGTAAAAAAAGTCATAGAATTCAGAAAGGCGCATAATATTTTACATATGGAGAAACCTATGCAGTTAAAGGATTACCGCTCACTTGGTATGCCTGATATGTCATTTCATTCAGATAAGACATGGAGTTTAGAATATGATGTATTAAGACGACAGTTCGGAGTAATGCTATATGGAAAATATTGTAAAATAGCAGGAAAAGAACCAGAAGAAAATATATATATGGCATTCAATATGCATTGGGAGACAAAACATTTAGGACTTCCAACAGCAGGTAAGAATAAGGAGTGGAAACAGGCATTTTGTACTGATGAGGAATATAGTGCCGAGATAGAAGATGGTAAAACGAAGCTTGCAAGAACTATAAAAGTTCCTCCAAGATGTGTACTTGTACTTGTAAGTGAGGACGCTCCTGAAACCGAGAAAACGGAAATAAAAGGTTATAAAAATCATGGAAGAAAGAAAGCATAGACTAAAAATATTTAATTCATTTCATTTAAAATTAATAGCCGTAATTACAATGACGATAGACCATATTGGGGTAGTTTTGATGCCACAGTATGGTTTTTTGAGGATTATAGGCAGAATTGCATTTCCAATATACTGCTTTATGTTAGTAAATGGTTTCTTTTATACGAAGAATATAAGAAAATACATTGGAAGAATGTTAATATTTGCAGTAATATCAGAACCGTTTTTTGACTGGGCAATTTTCGGGAAAATATATGTAAAATCATATCAGAATATCTATTTTACTCTATTAACAGGTTTAATAATGTTAGAATGTATTGAGTTCATAAGGAAGCACCAGTTTAATGAACTCAAACTTATTTCATATGTATTAGAGGGAATAATTGTAATATTAGCCTGTGGGGTTGCAATATTCATAAGAAGTGACTATGAATTCTATGGAATATTGATGATATATTGGTTCTATGCATTGAGATTTAATAAGGTATTAATGGGATTATTTGAAGCATATACAAATATGGAATTAATCGGAGGAGTACAGGGCTTTGCTGTACTCGCACTAATTCCAATATATATGTATAACGGGAAAAAGGGCTATAATAAAAGTAAGTGGCTGTTCTATGCTTATTATCCGTTACATTTACTGATTATTGGATTAATAAGGCAGATATTATTCTTCTGACACTAAGAATGAGTAATATTGCCTTCATAATCAAACGTTACATTAAAGGATACTCTGTTAAGAAAATCATAGAATTCTTTAACACCGGTATCGTCAGTTTCTGAGGTGTAGTAACTTTTACTTCCACAGGGAAGAAATGAAATCTCGCAGGTATTATCCTCTTTAATCTTACAGGTAAGAACGGTAGTGCGTGAATAATAATTGCTGAATAAAAAGTTACCCATACTGTAGACGATAGGAATGTTGTTATAGAATTCCACACCCTGCATAACGTGAGGGTGGCTTCCTATTACTAAATCTGCACCTGAATTAATGTAGTCGTATGCCATATTTCTCTGGTAATCAGCAGCGACCTCCTGGCGTTCAATTCCCCAATGAGCATATACAATTACGAAATCACATATTTCTTTGGCTTTTCTTATCTCTTCACAAAGTGCAGTATCATCATAAGTTGTGAATACTCCCGGCCTTGCAGCATGGTCAGAAGTTTCATTAAGGGCATACCAGCTTCCATTTGGTACAACCCGGGAAGCAGCGAGAAAACCAATGGTTTTACCATTAATTTTATAAGTAATCAGCTTTTTGGCACGTTCTAAGTCTTTACCGGCACCAATATAATCAATTCCATATTCATCAAGTGTAGAAAATGTGTCAACCAGTGCATCTTGTCCATAATCTAAGATATGATTATTAGATATTGAAACTATATCAACTCCCATATCATTGAAAATCTTTGCACGTTCAGGAGGAACACAGTAAGTATATTCTTTGCCTGCTTCAGGAGTTCCACGATTACTAAATGGAAATTCTTCATTTATAAATGTTATATCTGCATTTTTAAGAATATCCGCTATCTTAGGCGAGATAAAGCCTGTAACACCCGATTGTAAATAAGCATTATAGAGATTGTCGGCTAAAAGAATATCTCCTGTAAATGCGAGATTTATATCTGTATATGGTTTATCTGGCTCAGAATTATTAACTGACTGATTAGGAATATCAGTTGAAATGGTACTATTGTCAGAAGTATTAGTATCAGAATTGATGATATCGGAATTATTTCCATTGATAACAATTTCGTTATCAGTTGAATTAGTATTGTCGGAATTAATGGAAGATGCTTCATCAGTATCTTTAACTGTTGAATTACGATTAACCTTTACATCTTTAAGAAATACCATAACTAATATGATAATCAGGATAGTTATAACGGCAATAATATTTTGTCTTTTACTCATTCGGTTTTCTCCTTTGGAAATATTAAGTGTCAGGTTAGAAAATTCTTGTATCTGTAAGTATAATAACATATGGCAGGTGAATTTAAAAGCGGATAATTATGTTTACTAATTATCGTATTTGTTGTAAAATAAAGCTGATTTATGATAAAAATTTTGAATTATATTATATTAGGAATGGAGCATATATGTCGCATAACAATCAGAAGAAAATTGCAGTAATTAATGATTTCACTGGATTTGGTAAATGCTCAATAGCTGTATCATTGCCAGTTATTTCGGCACTTAAGGTACAATGTTGTCTTGTACCTACATCTATTTTCTCTAATCATACTGCTTATCCCGAGTATTTTTTTGATGATTATACGGATAAGATGGAAGAATATATTGATAATTGGAAGAAATTAGGTTTGGAGTTCGAAGGGATTTCAACAGGTTTCTTAGGCGATGCCAAACAGATTGAAATAGTTAAAAGTTTTATCAGATATTTTAAGAAAGATAATACTGTAGTGATAGTTGATCCGGTTATGGGCGATTATGGCGTTAAATATGCAACATATACTGAGGATTTGTGCAGACGTATGAAAGAATTAGTTGAGCAGGCAGATATTGTAACACCGAATATTACGGAGGCATGCATTTTAACTGGAAATGATTACGATAAAGTTATAAATGATGATGTAGAAATTGCAAAGATGGCAGAAAAAATATCTGCATCAGGACCTAAGAAAGTTGTAATTACGGGAATTAACAGAGAAAATTATATTTGCGATTATGTATATGAGAAAAATGTAACGAACGAATTTCTTAAGAGTGTAAAAGTCGGTGGAGAGCGTTCGGGAACAGGCGATATATTTTCAGCAATTATATCGGCAGATGCCGTAAATAACGTAGAATTTAAGACTTCGGTGGAAAAGGCTTCTAAATTCATAAGAGAATGTCTGGTTATATCGGAGGAAAGAGATATTCCTAAAGAGGATGGAGTATGTTTCGAGGACATACTAACCACATTGAGATAGTGATAAATTAACAGGAAATGTAAGAAAAGTAGAAAGAAAGGATAAATTTTATGATAGATATTATACTTGCTTCAAAGTCACCAAGACGTAAGGAATTACTAGAACAGATTGGTATACAGTTCAGATGTATGCCAAGTTCGAAAGAAGAGATAATAACAAAGGTGGTACCGGAAGAGGTAGTCAAGGAATTATCAGAACAGAAAGCAAGAGATATAGAAAGCCAGCTTGAGATAAAAGGTGATACAGTTATTATAGGTGCAGATACAATAGTTGCTTTTGATGATAAAATTCTTGGTAAGCCATCCGATAAGGAAGATGCCGTTAATATGCTTAGTTCCATATCAGGTCATAAGCATCAGGTATATACAGGCGTTACTATGATATATTTGTCAGGAAATGTCAGAAAAGAGATTACATTTAAGGAAAAGACAGATGTATTTGTAAGAAATTTATCTAAAGAAGATATTTTTGAATATGTGGCTACAGATGAACCTATGGATAAGGCAGGAAGTTACGGTATTCAGGGAAAATTCGCTAAATATGTTGAGAAAATAAATGGTGATTATAACAACGTGGTTGGTTTACCAGTTTCAAGATTATTTAATGAAGCAAGAGAACATTTTGGAATTGATTTAGTAACAGGTAGAAGAAAACCTATGGATAAGGTGCGTGGTGCAATATTTGATTTGGACGGAACTACACTTGATACAGTCGAATCTATTGGTGTCACATTGAATAAAGTCCTAAAAGAGTTAGGATTAAAGGAACATCCTATAGAAGCATTTAAGACATTTGCAGGTGACGGACAGATTGAATTAGTAAAAAGAGCATTGATTGCATCGGGTGATACAGAACTTAAATATTTTGAAAAAGCAATGCAAAGATATATTGAATTATTCAAAGAAGGCTGTACATATAATGTCAAGCCATATGATGGTATAAGAGAGTTATTCGATTATTTCAAGCAAAATGGAATAAAGATTGCTATCTTTTCAAATAAAGAACATATAAATGTCATAAGTATATTAGATTTATTATTTGGCGAAAATTACTTCGATGCAGTGTTAGGACAGAGACCTGACCATCAGAAGAAACCATCAGGTGAGGGAATAGATATAATTCTTGGTAAGTGGTCAGTTTTACCAGAGAATTGTATCTATGTAGGCGATACTAATACAGATATGTTGACAGGTAAGAATTATGGTCTGTATACAATTGGTGTTACGTGGGGCTTTAGAACAAGACAGGAGCTTATAGATGCAAATGCTGACTGTATAGCCGAACATCCATTAGACATTAAAGATATAGCAAATGACAGATATTAATATTATTAGAATGATATTAAATAATATTAGTGAACTACAACATAGTATAGAAATTTAAGATAATACGAAATAATTGTGAAAAATATTGATAGTATAGTGTGAAGAAATATGCTTGTGCAATTGAAAATTATGCATAGTATGGAGGAAAAATGAGAAAAAAATTAGTTAAAGTTATAGCAGTTACATTAAGTGCTTCAATGCTTTTATGTGGCTGCAGTATAGGTGGTAAGAAAATATTTTTATCAACGGGCTTGTCAGATAAAGAATTATTTAAAATAGATGGAAGTGTATTTAGTGTATCCGAAGCAATGTTATATCTTACAACAGAGAAGAACAGATATGAGCAGTCATATGGTACAGATATATGGAGCAAAGATATCTGCGGTGTAACATTAGAAGATTATGTTAAAGATAATGTCAAAAACCAGTTAGCTGAAATTAAAGCTCTTGATTTATTAGCTAAGAAAAATAAGATAAAATTATCAGAAAATGAAAAAGAAAAGATAAAAGAAGATGCTGAAAAATACTTCAATGCACTTACAGATACCGAGAAAAAATATATGAATGTAACATTAGATGATGTTAAAAAAGCATATTCAGATTATAAACTTGCTAATAAAGTCTATACAGAGCTTACTAAGGATATCAATCCTGAAATAAGTGATGCTGATGCGAAAGTAATAAAAGTAGCAAGTATCTATTCTAAGACATATACATTAGATTCTAAGGGAAACAGAGTAGAATATACAGATGAAGAAAAAGAAAAATCTAAAAAAGAAATGCAAAAACTCTTAGATTCCATAAATAATGGAGAAGATTTTATGGAGTTAGCAGCTAATAATACCGATGCTGATAAAGTAGAATATGAATTTGGCAAAGGTGAAATGATACAGGAATTTGAAGATGCGGCATATTCATTAAAGACAGATGAGGTAAGTGGTATCGTAGAAACACCTGACGGATATTATATAATAAAATGTATAAGCGACTATCTTCAGGATAAAACCCAGACTCATAAAGAAGAGATGATAAAAGAAGAAAAGGATAAGCATTTTAAAGAAATCTATGATCCTTTTATAGAGGCGGTATCATCTGAATTCAATGATGATGTGTGGAAAAATATAAAGTTTGAAGATATGAAAGATATAAATGTATCGAATTTCTATACGTGTATGACTGAAGATGCGACGGAATAGATGAATATAGGGAGGTAATAAATTGGAATTTATGGATACTTATCTTAATTTGACAAGTGCAAATAGTAAGTATAAATAAGGTTTATTCGGTCGGCACAGAGCAGAAGTCTATGTTCTTATACTGGAAAAGGAGATGATTGATAAATGAGAATTGAAGCATATCAATTTGCAGTATCCGGAAATATATATGATAATTATAATGAAATAGAAAGAGCGATATATTTAGCAAAACATAAAGGTGTTCAATTATTAATCTTTCCGGAATGTTCATTAATAGGCTATCCTCCCAGAGATATATTAAATTCATTAAGTGTCGATTTTAATATTGTGAGGTCAATGTGTGATAAACTTCAGGCAATAGCTGACAAAAACGATATTTCTTTTATTGTAGGAACCATATTCAAAGAAAAAGAAATATACAATAGAGCATTGTTATTTCAGCCTAATAAACAAATTAAGTTTTATGATAAGCGTGCTTTATGGGGATGGGATAATGATAATTTCACAAAGGGAGATAAAGATGGAATATTTGAAATAGATGGGGTTGTATTTGGAATTAGAATTTGTTTTGAAATTAGATTTCCTGAATTTTTCAGAGAATTGTATAAAAGGAATACAGATGTAAATGTAATTTTATTTTATGATGTAGCGGATATGGATGATAAGGAACGATACAGTATGATTAGAGGTCATCTACAAACTCGTGCAGTCGAAAATGTTACTACGACTATTTCAGTAAACGCTACTTCGCCTTTTCAGACAGCACCGACAATGGTTTTTGGAAAATCTGGACAGTGTATTAAGGAATGTGTTAGAAATAAAACTGAAATATTGATTTATGATTTTGAAAAAACAATTAATGATTTCGGAGAAAATGGAAGAATATCAATATCCGATTCATTAATTAAGTAGGATATAATTAGTATTGTATATAAGCAAAAAGATTCATTTAATGAAATTTGTTTGACTGTTAAGAATACTTCAATATAGTTAGGAGAAAAAGATGTTTAACAGATATGATGATATAAATGAATTTATTACAGATATTGATAAACCAAACATAATTACATTTGAGTATTGGGGTGAAAAAGAAAATACACAATATCTTGTTGAGTTTGAAGAAATTGATGACAAATTTATTTTAAAGAGTTTTGGCTCGGTTGAGGATATTCCTGCTGACTGGGATGAGATAAATTAGGGAGAGCAGACAGACGTGTCTGTGCTAGCTATAGCGGGTGTAGTTGCTTATAAGGTGATGCACTAAAAAAGGAACCTGTATAAAAACAGATTCCTTAAATGAGGGAAAGTCCCTGTCGAAGAATGGAAGTCCAGTTACTTTTCTGATAGAGAAAACGGACGATGATTACAGTCTGTTTTTCTTCATTAATCGTATAAAAGGCAAGGTAATTATTGATTATCACAAAACGAATGCCCCAGCCTGCAAGTACCGGATCATCTACCAGACGAAATTTCTGTGGCAGGTCGGCTAATGAGCCTATCTGCTCGGTTACAGCATCTAGCAGATTAACTGCGGCATCAGAATTTTTGAGGGTAAATTCAATGTAATCCGCAGCACACATAATATCGTGTTCTGCGGTGGAAGTGATATGAACTTGATAACTCATCGACTGCGACGACTCCTGATATCCGCCATAGCTTCGGAAAATGGTCTTGTGTTGCCAGTGGTAATATCGTCCATTCCTTCCTTAATCTGGCTGTAAAGTTCAAAGCGGCTGGTCAGTTCCTCATAGGTTTCAATGCTCATAACAGCAAGATCACCTTTTCCATTCTTCGTAATAAAAACCGGTTCAGGATAATTATGACAAAATGTAGAAATTTCATTGTAATTATTCCTTAAATCAGCACTAGATTTGATTGTTGGCATAAAAACACCTCCCTATTCGATAACAAAATTATACATAAATTTTACTATGAAGTCAAGAAAAACGAAACCGCAAGGGAGAAACTGTTTGCGAGATGAAGCACCGGCACAAAGACCAAGAAAAGATTTCTCAGAAGTTATGGAATTTCAATAATATACGGTCCTGTAAATCAACGTTTAACTAAAGTATGTTGATTTACAGGACCGTTCTTTTTCTTATGCGGTATTTTGTTTAATTAAATCTTATCTATTCTGCTGTATCTAAAGCCTTACGACGTTTATTTTTCGCATTATTCATCATTACTATAATTATGAAGATTATCGTTGATAATGAAGTTAATATAATTCCCTGCTTAAAGCCTACAGGTGAATATTTGAATTCAATATTGTGGCTTCCATCTGTTAAGTATATTGAGAGAAGTGCATCTTTAAATGCGTGAGTCTTTACTTCTTTACCATCTACATATACGCTCCAGCCTTTGTCATAAGGAATAGATGTATATAATAATCCGTCTTTTGAAGCTTCTACAGTACCTTTAAGCTTATTATCAGAGAAATAAGTAAGCTCCATTGGATTACTGTTTAATGTATTAAATGAATCATAGAATACATCAGAGTCAAAGCTATAAGCATATAACTGGATAAGGCTTACTTCGGAATCTGTAGATGATACGGAAACTGTTGAACCTGAAGTAACATTTCCAATATCTAATATATGGCGGTGTGTCATTGAATTATAATTCTTAGATGATACTTCCCCATTGCTGTTTGTAATTGATACGTTAATTGAATCTAATGAAGTTGTTACATATATAAATAAATGCATATCAGAATCAATATCAATGTCGTTTTGTTCACCCATCGTAGTTACATTAAGTCTGGTATACATAGGTGTTTCGCTGCCTGTTATTGCAGTACAAAGATTATTCTGTACTGTAAAAGGATTAGCATCTTTATTATCCCATTTCTCTTCAATATCATTTGGCATCATAAATGCAAGAGGTAAAACGTAATTATTCTTGTACATATAATATGAACGTTCACCGGTTAATTTGTCATCAATGTAGTTTGTTACCTTGTAAGCAGTATTTGCAAATGCTGATAAGAATTCAGTTTCTTTTAATTCGCTGTTACTAAGGACATATTTGATTGAAAGCATAGCCTCAGTAAGAGGTGTATGACCATAGTAAGCATATGCATTTGTAGATTCTTCAAAACCTAATGAGCCATAATATTTACTAAGACCTGAATTAGCAGTCGAAGAGAAAGTAGAAGCACCGCGGTAATTATTCCATGCGGCATCATTCTTAGTACGTCTGTCAGCTTTTTCAATTCTGAAGAAGTTATCGCCCTCAGCTTCATTTGCCTGCTCGACCAAAGTATCAATTGCGGTATTATCATTAAGATAATAAGAACGTGTGCAGGTGCTTAAGGAAGTAGCTTCTGCGTTAATAAATGCTTCAGCACTAACAATAATTAATAAAAGATAAGTTACAAAGTTCTGTTTATAATTATTATTTCTAAGCAATGATATAACTATCAGGTAGAATATTAAAAATACTATACTTATATATATTGTAAGTGAACTGTAGGTATCAGATACGTATAATTTCTCAATCAGTAAGATTAATGCAATCGCACCGGCAAAACAACAGGCAAGCTGTTTTAGTGAAACTTCCTTAACCTTCATTAATGCCTCATAACTTATAGCTAAGATAAGGAAGATATATATAAATGATTCTCTTGCCGGCAGGCTGTTTGGATAATGGAAGCCATGCCATATATAGTTAAGTACATTTGTATTGAAGCTTACTAACATAAATGCAAGAAGTGAAATCTTAGCAATCTTTTCTTTTAATTTAATCTTAGGATTAATTGCATATAGCGGAACTAATAGAAATACAGCAACCGTACAATAAAGGTTAGGATCGTGTGCTGAGAACACAGCGACATCTACATTAATCAATGATCTTGATAACATATCAAGAACTGAGAAATAAGTAATTATTGTCTTAGGAAATTCAAAATCTCCAGAAGCAGTAGAACTAAGTGCATAATATGCAGGAAGTACGGTAATTGCCGCAAAACCACCGGCTAAAAGCGAGTAAATCGCAAAGTTCTTACATTTTGTAATATAGTATTTAAGGTTCTTCTTAGCTGAATCACTATATATAAGTGCAATGTAGTAAAGTACACAGAATATACAAATCATAATTGCTATATAGTAATTAGATAGAATTGCAAAACCTAATGAAATTGCATATAAGTAACATTTATCCTCTTTAACGAGTTTTTCGAGACCAAGAATAATAAGTGGAAGAAGCACTAAACAGTCTAACCACATAAGATTCCAGCTAAATGCACATATATAAGATGAAAGTGCATAGAATACGGAAAGAGATGCAATAGACATCTTCTTAGTATGGAAATGTTTACTTAGATAATATGCAAATGTCAAGCTGCATAAAGCAGTTTTAACAACAATAAATAAATTCATTGCTTCAGGAATATGGTTAGGTGTAACTAAGCCGATAAACCAGTTGACAGGGCTTGCAAGGTAATATGCATAGAGTGAACTGAAGTTAACTCCAAGACCGATATTCCATGAATAAGTCAGGCTGCCACCATTAGTAAGCTTGTTATATAACTCTTTCAAAAATGGTGTGTACTGGTGGTAGCAGTCACTTCTAAGATAAGTATTATCGCCAAACGGATAAATCTTTCTCATATAATAGATAATTACAAGTATTACTAAAGGTATAATAAATGAAAGTATAAGTGAAAGATTATTATAGATAAAATCCATAAAAGAAATCTTATTATTCTTCGAATTATCTTTAAAAATATAGAATTTACTAAGTACATAATTAATTATAACCACGAATACTGATGAAAGAATCTTGGCAATTAAATCATTAGTACCTAACAGGGTTACCATACCATAGATAAATACAAGACTGAATATCAGTGAAAACAGTCTGGCACTTACGAAACTAAGTATCTCGTCAATTAAGACCTCTTTCTTGGTTGATTTACTGTTAAATACAAAGATTTTATTCGTAACATAGGCAAATATTACGGCAAATATCCATGAGATAACATTTGCAAACATATAATTCACTGACAGATGTGTAAGTATAATGTATGTCAGAAAGTCAACAACTGTTGTAAGTACGCCAAATACGAGATATGAAAATGTCTCCTTATTAATTAGCTTTTTTAGTTTATTCATTTTTATCATTATTTCCTTTCATATAAAGATTAGTATCTTTAGTAATAAATATAGGGCGGTTTTTGCTTTCTATATATATATGCCCGATATATTCCCCGAGGACACCGATGGAAAATTCTATTATTCCGCCTAAGAACAGAACGGCAGAAAGTGTTGTTACATAGCCCGGAACATCAATTCCAAAAGCAAGTGTCTGAATAATTGTAATTATAATGTATATAAAAGCACCAAGAGATATCGTAAAACCACAACAGGTAACAATTCTTAACGGAGTAACGGAAAAAGCAGTAATACCATCAATGGCATATTTGAATAATCCCCAGAAACTCCATTTCGTTGTTCCGACAGTACGCTCTACATTTTCATAAGGAAGCCATTTAGTCTTAAAGCCAACCCATTCAAAAATTCCTTTAGAGAATCTCTGAACCTCCGATAGCTTAAGAATAGCATCAACCATCTGTCTTGACATAATTCTATAATCTACAGCACCTTGTACAAGATTAATATCTGTCATCTTGTTACTTAATTTATAAAAGCTGCGTGAAAACAGACTTCTTACAGGTGCTTCGCCTTTACGATTGGTTCGTCTGGCAGCAACACAGTCATATCCTTCTTCAATCCCTTTAATCATATGTGGTATTAAAGCAGGTGGGTGTTGCAGGTCAGCATCCATAATTATTACATAATCGGCAGTTGAGTAGGTAAGACCTGCATACATACCGGCTTCTTTGCCGAAATTCCTTGAGAAAGAGACATATTTAACATCATTATGTGCTTTCGCAAGTTCTAATATCTTCTTATAAGTATTATCTTTACTTCCATCATCTATAAATATATATCTAAATGAATAATTTGGAATTGTATTTATGACTTTTGAAGTTTCATCATAAAACATACTAAGTCCCTCTTCCTCGTTATAGCAAGGAACTATTATATCCACAGTATGCATATTGCCTCCATTCTTAAGCATATATCTGCTTGTATGCTGACAAAAATGCAGCATAATATTTGATAAATTTATTTAGAGTTATAGAAAAAACCTAACATATATAATACTAAATCATAGGGGGATTTGCAAGTTAAAGAAATGTAAGAATGGAGTAAAAAAAATACGGTGACAACCCACTCATATATATGTGGATTGACACCGTATCTGTGTATCGTTTAATTATTATTTCATATATTTGTTTTCGATTCCTGCTTCATTCCATTTCATTGCTCTAACCTTGAGTGGAAGACCAAATAATGTGATGAATCCGCTTGCATCATGGTGGTCATATAAGTCACCTGTTGTAAAGCTTGCTAAGGATTCACTGTATAATGAATATGGAGAAGTTGTTCCGGCTTTAATGATATTACCTTTGTAAAGTTTGAATTTAACTTCACCAGTTACATATTCCTGAGTAGACTCAACGAATGCCTGGATAGCTTCACGAAGTGGAGTAAACCATTTTCCTTCGTATACGATCTGGGCGAATTTGTTACCCATATCTTTCTTAACTTCCATTGTAGCACGATCAAGAACGAGTTCCTCAAGCTGTGCATGAGCTTCCATAAGGATTGTTCCACCTGGAGTTTCATATACGCCACGAGATTTCATACCAACAACACGGTTCTCAACGATATCAACGATACCGATACCATGTTTTCCACCTAATTCATTTAACTTTCTGATAATGTCAGAAACTTTCATCTTTTCGCCATTAACACTTGTAGGAACACCTTTTTCAAATGTCATTGTAACATATTCGCCTTCATCAGGAGCTTTTTCAGGAGAAACGCCAAGAACTAATAAGTGATCATAATTTGGTTCGTTAGCAGGATCTTCAAGTTCAAGTCCCTCATGGCTGATGTGCCATAAGTTACGGTCACGGCTGTAGCTTGAATCTGCTGAGAATGGAAGATCGATACCATGCTGTTTGCAATATTCGATTTCTTCTTCACGCGACTGCATTGTCCATACATCTGTCATTCTCCAAGGAGCAATAATCTTAATGTCTGGAGCAAGAGCTTTGATACCGAGTTCGAAACGGATCTGGTCATTTCCTTTACCTGTAGCACCATGGCAGATAGCAGTAGCACCTTCTTTACGTGCTATTTCAACTAATCTCTTTGCGATACCAGGACGAGCCATTGATGTTCCTAATAAATATTTGTTTTCATATACGGCACCTGCCTGTACACATGGGACGATATAGTCATCACAGAACTCATCTGTAATATCTTCGATATATAATTTTGCAGCACCTGAAAGTTTTGCTCTTTCTTCAAGACCATCTAATTCGTTGCCCTGTCCACAATCTATACAGCAACAGATAACTTCATAATCAAAGTTCTCCTTTAACCAAGGGATAATAGCAGTTGTGTCCAAACCGCCTGAGTATGCTAAGATAACTTTTTCTTTCATTTGAAAATCCTCCTATTTAATATGTGATTATTATGTATAAAACGATTCATATGTGTATTTATGTCAGATTGTGCATAATAAGCATCGAGCAAATGAATATTTATGCAAATGAATAAAACACAAATACATATCTCTGAATTCATTGATAACAATATACATCATTATGCATAAAAAATCAATCGAAAATTGAAAAAATATAAAGTATTTTTTGAAATACATAACGAAATAAGCGAAATTATCCTATTTATTTAATAATGAAATAAATAAAAAAACAACTTGCATATTATGCAACAAAAATGTATAATTATAAAAAGTTTTAATTTTTTGTTGCAAATATGAGAAATTGATTATATTATATGAATAAAGTGTCAAAAGTTAATTCATTATGTATGACGTTATCGTAGCAGAAAGATTATTTTTTACACAGCTATTTGTTCCAGAGCGAAAGCAAATAGCTTTTATGGCAGATGAGAAATTGCCTACGCGAATTTCTCATCACATCTTTGCAACAAGTCGCTCAGAAAAGAGGATTAATATGATAAAAGCAGGAATAATTGGTTCAACAGGATATGCAGGAGCTGAGATAGTAAGATTATTATTACAGCATAAAGATGTGGAAATAGCGTGGTATGGTTCAAGAAGTTATATAGATAAGAAGTACTACGAAGTATTTCAGAATATGTTCCAGTTAGTTGATGCAAAATGTATGGACGATAATATGGAAGAATTAGCTAATGGCGTAGATGTAATATTCACAGCTACTCCACAGGGTTTATGTGCATCACTTGTAAATGAAGATATATTAAATAAGGTAAAGATAATTGACCTGAGTGCAGATTTCCGTATTAAAGATGTTAAAATATATGAAGAATGGTATGGAATAGAACATAAGAGTCCACAGTTTATAGATGAAGCTGTATATGGTTTATGTGAGATAAACAGAGATAAAGTAAAAGGAGCAAGACTTATTGCTAATCCGGGCTGTTATCCAACATGTACAACACTTAGTATTTATCCTTTATTAAAAGAGGGGCTTATAGAGCCATCAAGTATAATCGTAGATGCTAAATCAGGAACTTCAGGAGCAGGAAGAGGTGCTAAGGTTAATAACTTATTCTGTGAAGTAAATGAGAATATTAAGGCATATGGTGTTGCAACACACAGACATACTCCTGAGATAGAGGAACAGTTAGGATATGCAGCAGGTGAAAAGGTACTTATTAACTTTACACCACATCTTGTACCGATGAACAGAGGTATCTTAGTAACTGCATATGCAACTCTTAAGAAAGACGTATCTTATGAAGAAGTAAAGGCTGTATATGATAAATATTATGATAAAGAGCAGTTTGTAAGAGTATTAGATAAAGATGTTCCACCTGAGACAAGATGGGTAGAGGGAAGCAACTATGTAGATGTTAACTTCAAGATTGATAAACGTACAAACAGAATTATAATGATGGGTGCGATGGATAACCTTATTAAAGGTGCTGCAGGACAGGCAGTACAGAATATGAATATTATGTTTGGTTTCCCTGAAAATGAGGGATTAGTACAGGTACCTATGTTCCCATAGAGAAAATAATATAACGGAAATGAGGATTATTATGAATAAAGAACTTATACAGACAGAGGGCGGTGTATGTGCCGCTAAAGGTTTTAAGGCAACAGGTCTTGTTGTTGGTATTAAGAAATTAGATTCAACTAAGAAAGATATGGCAATGATTTATAGTGATGTCGTATGTAAGGCAGCTGGTACATTTACAAGTAATCTTGTTAAGGCAGCTCCTGTTAAATGGGATAAAAAAGTCATCACAGAATCAGAAGGAATAAGAGCAGTTGTAGTCAACAGCGGAATAGCAAATGCCTGCACAGGGACTAAAGGACTTGAATATTGTAGTGAAATTGCTAAAGAAGTAGCCAGGGTAGCAGGTGTTAAAGAAGATGAAGTCCTTACAGCTTCTACAGGTGTTATTGGTAAACAGCTTCCTATAGATAAGATAAAAGAAGGCATTGATAAATTATATCCTGCTCTTGGAAATGGCACAGAAGATGCCACATTAGCAGCAGAAGCCATTATGACAACAGATACCGTATCTAAACAGGTCGCAGTTAAGACTGCAATCGGTGGTAAGGAAGTTACAATCGGTGGAATGTGTAAAGGTTCCGGAATGATACATATAAATATGTGTACAATGCTTGGATTTATAACAAGTGATGTGAATATCTCTAAGGAAATGCTACAGCTGGCATTAAGTGAAACTATACCTGATACATTTAATATGGTATCGGTTGATGGTGATACATCTACAAATGATACAGTTATAGCACTTGCTAACGGACTTGCAGAAAATGAGTGTATTACAGAGAAGAATAACGATTATTATACATTTAAGCTTGCTTTGGAAGAAGTGTGCAGGACACTTGCTAAGAAGATTGCAGCAGATGGCGAGGGTGCGACAGCATTATTTGAGGTTAAAACAGTAAATGCAGCATCAAAAGCAGATGCGGTTACACTTAGTAAATCAGTTGTTACATCAACACTTACTAAGGCAGCAATATTTGGTCATGATGCAAACTGGGGAAGAATCTTATGTGCAATGGGATATTCAGGTGTACAGTTTGATCCTGAGAAAGTTGATATCTATTTTGAAAGCAAAGCAGGAAAGATTAAGATAGTAGAAGACGGAACTGCTACAGATTACAGCGAAGAAGAAGCTACAAAGATTCTTTCAGAGAAAGAGGTAACAGCTTTATTAGACGTTAAGATGGGTGATAAGACTGCAACAGCATGGGGCTGTGACCTTACATATGATTATGTTAAAATTAATGCAGATTACCGTTCATAGATAATTGCGATTATAAATATCTGATTTATAATGAATAAGTTAAAAAGAACAGGTGATTTAAAGAAAGGATTTACTTAACTATGGAAAAAGAAATGGAAAAATATTTAGAAAAAGCTAATGTTCTTATAGAGGCGTTACCATATATACAGAGATTTAACAGGAAAATTATCGTTGTTAAATATGGTGGAAGTGCAATGGTAGATGACGAATTAAAGAAGAATGTAATTAAAGATGTTACACTTCTTAAATTAGTTGGTTTTAAACCGATAATCGTACATGGTGGTGGTAAGGAAATCAGCAAATGGGTAGAAAAATCAGGAATGGAAGCAAAGTTTGTCAATGGGCTCAGGGTAACTGATGCAAATACCATGGAAATTGCGGAAATGGTACTTGGAAGAGTTGGTAAATCACTTGTAACAATGGTTGAGGAATTAGGCGTTAAAGCTGTAAGTATAAGTGGCAAAGATGGACAATTACTCAAATGTAAGAAAAAATTATCTAATGGTGAAGACATAGGCTTTGTTGGAGATGTAACAGAGGTTAATCCCGGCGTATTATTTGACTTATTAGAAAATGATTATCTTCCAATTGTATGCCCTATTGGTCTTGATGATGAATTTAATTCATATAACATTAATGCAGATGATGCAGCATGTGCAATTGCAAGAGCTGTTAATGCTGAAAAACTTGCGTTTTTAACAGATATTGAGGGTGTATATAAAAATCCTGATGATAAAAATACATTAATATCAGAACTTCACGTTTCAGAAGCACGTAAATTAATTGAGGATGGTTATATAGGAGGTGGTATGTTACCAAAACTTAATAACTGCATCGATGCAATCGATAATGGTGTTTCAAGAGTGCATATCTTAGATGGAAGAATTCCACATTGCCTTTTACTTGAAATCTTTACTAATAAAGGTATTGGTACAGCGATTTTAGGAGATAACGAAGTTAGATTCTATAACGAAAAAAATGATTAGTATTAAAGAAATGAGGATATTATGACAACAAAGGAATATATAGAAGAAGCAGAAGGTTCATTACTTCATACATATAACAGATACCAGATTGTATTAGAAAAAGGAGATGGAGCATATCTCTATGATACAGATGGTAAGAAATATCTTGATTTTGCTGCAGGAATTGCAGTATTTGCATTTGGTTACAATAATAAAGAATATAATGATGCATTAAAAGCACAGATTGATAAGATAATACATACATCTAACTTATATTACAATGTTCCGGCATCAATTGCAGCTAAGAGACTTACAAATTTAGCAGGAATGGACAGAGTATTCTTTACAAATAGTGGAACAGAAGCTATCGAAGGTGCCATTAAGACAGCCAGAAAATATGCATATAATAAAGATGGTAAGAATGACCATGAGATAATTGCAATGAATCATTCATTCCATGGAAGAAGTATGGGAGCATTATCAGTTACAGGTAATGTCAAATATCAGGAGGCATTCAAGCCATTAATCGGTGGAGTTAAATTTGCAGATTATAATGATTTAGAAAGTGTAAAAGCATTAGTTACAGATAAGACCTGTGCGATTATTCTTGAGCCTGTACAGGGCGAGGGAGGAATTTATCCTGCAACAGAAGAATTTATTAAAGGTGTAAGAGAAATCTGTGATAAAAATGATATTTTACTTATATTTGATGAGATTCAGTGTGGTATGGGAAGAACAGGAAAGATGTTTGCACATGAATATTATGGAGTAAAACCTGATATACTTACACTTGCTAAGGCATTAGGTTGTGGAATACCTGTAGGTGCATTCCTTACTAATGAAAAAGCGGCTGTTTTAGTTCCGGGAGACCATGGAACAACATATGGCGGTAATCCACTTGCTACTGCAGCAATCAATAAAGTATTAGATTTATTTGAAGAAACAGATGTTTTAGAAAATGTCTGCGAAGTAGGTAAATATTTAGAAAGTAAATTAGATGAAGTCTGTGATAAATTTGCTTGTGCCAAGGAACATCGTGGCAAAGGACTTATGCAGGGACTCGTTCTTGATGTACCAGTAGGCGAAGTAATTAATAAAGCTATGGATAGGGGACTTTTAGTTATAAGTGCAGGAGGTAATGTTCTTAGAATGGTACCACCACTTATTATTACAAAAGAAAATGTTGATGAAATGATAAATATTTTAACAGAGGTATTAAGCACATTTTAAGTATATTTTAAGTACATTTTAAGCACATATTAAGGCAGATGATTTGTAATGTTTAACAGATTTAAAGAAAATAAAAAAGTAATACTTGAGAGACTTACAGAGATAATCGCAATGGTTATCTCTGTAAGTATTATTATTTTAGTGGCAGATAACAGTGAGACATTTAATCGCGGTGAGAAAGAGACAGAAGATGATGGACTTACATTATGGTATAATGACCAGAGATATGATGATTATTTCACTAGTCTTGCTACAGATTATGAAAAAGTTAAAGGCATTAAGGTAAATGTGAAATATATGTCGGATATTGATTATTTAGAAAATATAAATAAGGCAAATAAACAGACAGATGATACACTCGGAAGAGCACCTGACATATATCTTTTAGATTCTGATGAATTAGAAGCAGCTTACGGATATGGACTAGCTAAAGAGAATGATAATTCTTCTTATAATTTAGAGAATTATTCGCCTGCAGCCATTAATGCAATAACTTATAAAGGAAAGAAAGTTGCTTATCCGCTTACATTTGATACAGAATTTATGATATATAATGATGCATATTTTAAGTCTGTACCAGTTAATTTTCAGGCCATAATTAATTATTCTAAGAATTTTAAATTCAGTGAAAATAAAGATGTAAAATACATTATGTACTGGAATGTTGAAGATATCTACCATAATTATGGCTTCGTTGGGAAATATATGAATATAGGTGGCGAATCAGGAGATGATAAAACTAAGATAAATGTTAATACAGATGAAGTTAAGAATGCATTTAACTTCTACACAGAGTTATCGAAAGATTTTGGTATAAATATAAGTGATGATTTTAGTGGATTAGCTAAAGCATTTATGAATGGCGAAATAATAGCTTCAATTGTTACTATGGATGAATATAATGAATTAAAGGAATTAGATAATCCTAAGAAAATATCCTATAATATATGTGGTCTGCCTGACTTAAATGACGAATCAGGAACAAAACCACTGTCGCGTACAGAGACTTTAGTCGTTAATTATATGTCAGATAAAGATAAGGAAGCTGAAGAATTAGCTAAATATGCAACCTATGACAGAACCGACTTAATCTATTCGCAGACAGGCCTGTTTTCAACAAAACATACAGACTATGCAAATGCTGATTATGCAGTTATACAGGAACAATACGATAATTCCTGTATATTACCTAAGATGCTTGTTACGGGAGATTACTTCGCACAGGTACAATCAGTATTAAATAAAGCATGGAATGGCGCAAAAGTTGAAGATAATCTAAACACAATGTATGAAACCTATAAAACCCGTTTACAATAATACCATATAGACAATGTCTGGGTATTTGCGGAAACTTTAGTTACAGGGTATATATTTTAGCGCCTTGCGACTTTAGGCGAACAATTTATGATTATTTGTACGATGAAGGCGAACAAATAATCATAAATTGTCCGACTAATGGAGTGAAAGCAAAATATATACCCTGTAACTTTTATTTTGCAAATGTGCAGATAATTGAGCATATGGAGGTTGTAAAGATGGGATATATAATTGCGTTGATATCGGGTGCATTAATGAGCGTTCAGGGTGTATTTAATACTGGAGTTACAAAGAATACCAGTATGTGGGTCTGTAACTGTTTTGTGCAGTTTACGGCTCTTTTAGCAGGTCTTGTTGTGTGGTTTTTTGCCGACCGAAGCAGTTTTATGGGAATAACAAAAGTTAGTCCCAAATATATGCTGTTAGGTGGAATAATAGGAACAGCAATTACTTATACGGTTGTAAAAAGTATGGCTTCCTTAGGTCCTGCTAAATCTGTTATGGTTATCGTAGTATCACAGGTGGTTGTTGCGTATGTTATAGAATTACTTGGAATGTTCGGGGTTGAGAAAGCAGATTTCGAGATGAAAAAGGTAATTGGTGTGTTGCTTGCAATAGCTGGTATCATCTTATTTAAGTGGGAATGAAAAAATATATTAAAAACAGGTTGTAAAACTTAAAAATTTTATGTAGAATAAATATGACATTCTATAATCTCTCTGAAATATTAAAATGAATTGGTATTTAGATTAGTATTTAGTTATTTAATATAATATTAAACCTAATATTTAATAGAAGAGGAGAGATTTTTATGAACAGATTTTTAGATAAAAAAGTAAATAAGTTAATGTTAATGATTATATGTCTGGTAATGTTATCAGGCTGTAATGGCAGGAATAATGTAAAAGTCTATAGTGATAAGGCAGATACAATTTCAGAAGACGATACATTTTCGGAGAGTGATTCAAAGAAATCTTCAGAGAAACAGGAAAGTGAATCATTAGCTGAGTCAGTACAGAATAAAGAAGTATATGTCCAGCTTTGTGGTGCAGTAAAAGCACCGGGTGTATATAAGATTTCAAGTGTATGCAGAGTATTTGAGGCAATAGAGTTAGCCGGAGGAGCTACCGAAGAAGCAGATATTGATTCGGTTAATCTTGCGAGACCTGTTGTGGATGAGATGAAGATTTATGTTCCGACAAAGGAAGAAGTTGAAAATAGTAATGGCGATTATTTCTGGGAATATAATGATAAAACATTTGAAAATGAAGCTTTTTATAATGAAAATTTTTCTGATGGAGATACTTATATAAAAGATGATGGACTTATTAACATTAATGAAGCAACAAAAGAAAAGCTTATGGAATTGCCTGGAATAGGTGAGGCAAAAGCAGAGGCTATAATTAATTACAGAGAAGAAAATGGTGGATTTAATGATATTTCAGACATAATGAATATAAGTGGAATTAAAGAAGCCGCATTTGATAAGATAAAAGATTTAATTAAGATATAAAAGATATAGACAGTCAAAATATTATTGAAAGGTAGCCAGGGATTGACTGTGAAGAAAGGGCATATATACATAGGTGATGTGAAAATGGGAAACAGAATATTAGTTGTAGATGATGAAAAGCTAATTGTTAAAGGAATTAAATTCAGTTTAGAACAGGATGGAATGGAAGTTGACTGTGCATATGATGGAGAAGAGGCAGTTAACTTAGCTAAACAGGTAGAATATGATATCGTTTTGTTAGATGTTATGCTTCCGGTATATGACGGTTTTGAAGTTCTTAGCAGAATAAGGGAATTTAGTTCTATGCCTGTAATTATGCTCACAGCCAAAGGTGATGATATGGATAAAATTCTTGGACTTGAATATGGTGCAGATGATTATATTACCAAACCATTTAATATATTAGAAGTCAAGGCAAGAATTAAAGCCATAATGAGAAGAAGTAAGAAAGAGGAAACTAACAGCAGACCTAATAAGTTGGTTGTTAAAGGTGATCTTAAGTTAGATGTTGAGGGCAGAAATGTTAAAATAGGTGATAAAGAGATAAATCTTACAGCTAAAGAATTTGATTTATTAGAATTATTACTTACTAACCCTAATAAAGTATATAGCCGTGAGAAACTTTTAAGTATCGTGTGGGGATATGAGTATCCAGGCGATGTCCGTACAGTTGATGTTCATATCAGACGTCTTAGGGAAAAGATTGAGAGTAATCCTAGTGAACCTAAATATGTATTTACAAAATGGGGTGTCGGTTATTTCTTTAAAGAATAACATTAAGGAGCCTGTATGCTAAATAAGATTAAAGACCACAGATTTCACCGAAACTTAAAAAGATATATCGGCTTAACCAGAAAAGTGTTTAGAAGTATGAAGTTTCGAATCTTTATCATACTTTTGCTGATAGGAATTGTTCCTATAATAATTTTTCAGGGCGTTGTAAGAATACCTATTGAAAATGCAATGGTTGATATGAAGATGGACAGACTTTTGAGCCAGTGCAATATATTGAAGAATCATATAATAAGCGAAAATTATATGGAGATTAAAGAATCGCCTGCAATTGATGCGGAATTGTCGCAGCTATCGGCTATGTATGATGGTCGTATTATGCTGATAGACAATAACTTTATGATTATAAAAGATACATATGTGATGGATGAAGATAAAACAACTGTATCTGAAGAGATTATTAAATGTTATAAAGGCAAGAATGTTTCGTATTATGATTCTAAGAAACAGTATATTAAGTTTATTTCATCTATTTCAAAGGATAATAATAATATATCAGGAATAATGTATGTAACATTTTCAACGAAAGATGTTGAGTATGCTATAGATAAAATAGCCGAGAAAATGTATATTATTCAGACGATTTTAGCACTTGTAGTGGTTATATTTGCATTTTTCTGGCCAAAAAAATTAGTAAAACCATTCGATGAAATTGGTAATTCTTTCGAGAAAGTGTCATTTGGATATTTTGATAATGAATTATCATTAAGTGGATATACCGAAACAGAGAAACTTGCACAAGCATTTAATAGTATGCTTGGACGAATGAAGAAAATTGATGATTCGAGACAGGAATTCGTGTCAAATGTGTCGCATGAATTAAAGACACCTATTACATCTATAAAGGTTTTAGCTGATTCATTGATGATGCAGGACGATGTACCAAATGAAATATATAAGGAATTCTTTGGCGACATAGTCAATGAAATTGACAGAGAGAATGAAATTATAACAGATTTACTTACACTTGTAAGGCTAGATAAGAAGAATGCTAGCTTAAATATTTCACAAGTAAATATAAATGAGTTAGTTGAAATGATTCTTAAAAGATTAAAACCTATCGCTGCTAAGAATAATATTGAACTCGTATTAGAGAGCTTCAGACCGATTCTTGCAGAAGTCGATGAAGTTAAGATGACAAGTGCAATATCTAATCTTGTGGAAAATGCAATCAAATACAATGTAATGGATGGCTGGGTAAGGGTTACCCTTAATGCCGATCATAAATATTTCTTTATTAAAGTGGCTGATTCGGGAATAGGTATTCCAGATGAATCACAGGAAATGGTATTTGAGCGTTTCTACAGGGTAGACAAGACAAGGGCAAGAAAGACGGGAGGCACAGGTTTAGGACTTGCAATTACTAAGAATATTATTATGCTTCATAATGGAGCAATCAAGGTATACAGTAAAGAGGGTGAAGGAACAACCTTTACTGTAAGAATACCTCTTAATTATGTGAATGAGGAAAACAGATAGGAATGATTTAGAATATGAAACACAGATTAAAATTAAAAAGAGTAGTTCTCTTAGAATTGATACTAATTATGATTATCTGTATGTTTTCGGGCTGTTCAAAGAGCAGTAAACTCAAAAAAAACGGAGAAATATATCTGTATTATACTAATAAAGACAGAACAAAGTTGATTTCTAAGACCTATAATCCAGAAGGTGATGATACAATAGCACAGATAGAGGAAGTCTTAAATCAGATGAATACGTCGGCGAAAAAGAAGAACTGCATTACAGCGAAGCCTGAAAGCGTAGAGATATCAGGATATACATTATATGATAAGACAGTTAATATTGATTTTAGTTCATCATATTACGAGATGAGCAAGGTTACAGAATTATTATGTCGTTCAGCCATTGTACTTAGTATTACACAGATAAAAGGTGTTGATTATGTAATATTTACGGTAAATAGCCAGCCACTTGTACTAGATGGCAATAATGAAATAGGAAGTATGAAAGCTGAGGATTTTGTGGCAGGAGAAGAATCAAATATTAATTCGTTTCAGAATCTTAATATTGTAGTATATTATGCAGATAAAGATGGAAAAAATCTTGTGCCTGAGGAATATTCAGGTGTATATGATGCAAATACTTCAGTTGAGAAGCTGATACTTGATAAGCTTATTAGCGGACCAGAATTAAGCCAATATCAGAGAACGATACCATCTAATGTTAAGTTACTTAGTGTTATGACAAAAGATGGAATATGTTATGTGAATTTTGATGATTCATTTATGACGGAGAGTACAGATGTGTCACCGGAATTAGAGATTTATTCAATAGTCAATTCTCTATGTGAATTAAGCTATATTAATAAAGTTCAGATAAGTATTAATGGTGAAACAAATGTTAAATTTAAAGATTCAATATCGTTAGAATATACATTTACAAGGAATTTAGATATTGTAAAATAGAGGTGAGATAAGATAAAACGGCCACTTGTTATAATGGCCGCAGCCTTGATAATTGGAGAATCAGTGGGAAGATTAACAGAAGCTAAAATGGGGTTAATAATTATTGCAGAAATATGTATTATAGCCACCGGTTTACTGGTGGCTTTTGTAATTAACAGAATTAACAGACATTTCCTTAGGAGAAAAGTACGTTTAATCGTATTATACATGGGTATAGTATGCCTTATAGTTAATATGGGTTTTGCTAAATATAGGAATTATAATGATAAGCTGCATAGCCTGGAAAATGGATTAAGAGCACATGAAAGAGTGAGAGTATGTGGAAAGATTACTAAGTCAGAGGAAAAGAGTACTGGAATCTATTATTATCTTGAAAATGCATATGTGTCAGGGAAGAATAATCAAATTAGTAATGTTAATATAATATTATATGTTAAAGATGAGAAAATAGAAGGCATTACAGGAGAGATGATAGATACATATGCTAAGTATGACAGTTACAAATTAGCAAGGAATAAAGGAGGTTTTAATGAAAGAAAATATTATTATGAATTAGGTATTGCAGGGAGATTTATTAAGGAAAATGATGATGAAACATTTATAATTTCTAAAAGAGATATAGTAAGCACAGGATTATACAGATTAAAATGTCATTGCATAGATATACTTGATAAGATTACTTCTGCAAAATATTCGGGTATATATAAGGGAATATTGTTAGGTGATAAGTCAGATATAGAAAGCGATACGAGGTCACTATATAAGATGGCAGGAATATCACATCTGTTAGCAATTTCAGGCTTACATATATCGCTTATAGGTTATTTTGTATACAGGACTTTAAGAAAGATAATGGGTTTATATCCGTCAGGAATATTCACATTTACTATAATATTGTGTTATGGAAATATGATAGGTGAAAATATATCTGCTAAAAGAGCAATAATAATGTTTGGAGTAAGTCTGCTTGCCAAATTGATTGGAAGAACCTATGATATATTATCTGCTCTTACGCTGGCATTTATAATAATAATATATACTAATCCGTTAGCGATATTTAATTCAGGTATGTTATTGTCATTTGGTGCAATTCTAGGAATTATATTACTTCACACACCTTTAATGAGATTTATTAAAATAAATAATAAGCTTATATCATCATTTCTGGCAAGTGAGATGATTAATACTATTATAAGACCGATATCAGCATATTTTTATTATGAGATATCAATGTATTCATCAGTTATTAATATAATTATAATTCCATTTATGGGTATAATCGTAGTATGTGGAATATTGGGAATAATAATCGGTAGTGTAAGTGTACATCTTGGAAGTTTCGTCATATGGATTGGATGCAGAGTTCTTCAATTCTATGATTTTGTATGCAGGTTATTCTTGAAAATGCCATATGCAACGAGAATAGTCGGAATACCGGGGAATCTAAGGCTTGTGATATATTTTGGACTATTAATTATAGCTGTAATAATATTACATATTTATTTAAATAGAAATGATGAAATTTATAATAATGATAATGAATGTAATATTGTAAATTGTGGCGAAATTGACACATTTAAGGTCAGAAATATAAAGAGAATATCAGTATGTATGGTGCTTATACTTCTTAATGTTATCCTGTTATCTAACAATGTTAAAGGTGTCAGAATTAATATGCTTGATGTAGGTCAGGGAGACAGCATTTGTATTAATAATGCCGGAAATACTTTGTTAGTTGATGCAGGCAGCAGCAGTGAGAAAGATATTACTAAATATACAATTCTTCCGTTTCTTAAGGCGAGCGGAATTGAGTGTGTGGATTATCTTATTATGACACATTCAGATATGGACCATATAAATGGAATGAATGATTTAATGGAATACAAATATAATGGCAGAAATTATGTGAAAAACATTATTGTTCCAAAGATTAACGAAACGGTAGTTGATAAAAATTATAGAAATATTATTTCCAAGGCTGAGAAAGAGAAAATAAATGTAATATATCTTGGTAAAGGAGATATTATTCAAATGAAAGGTTTACAGATAAGATGTCTGTGGCCTGAAGATGATAGAAAGCTTGATAAAAATGATTTATCTTTAACATTTTATCTTTCGGTATCTGAATCAGATTTTCGGATGTTATTTACCGGAGATTTAGGCATGGAGGGTGAGAAGATGCTTATTAAATCAGGAATATCAGATAAGGTAAACGTTTTAAAAACCGGGCATCATGGCTCTAATAATTCATCATCAGCAGAGTTTCTAAAGGTATTGTTACCAGAGGTAAGTATCATTTCCTGTGGTGTTAATAACAGATATGGACACCCGGGACAAGACGCATTAAAGAGGCTTAAAAATATAGCTTCTGATATATACGTGACTAAAGATACAGGTGAGATAGATATTCACGTAAATGAAAGAGGTTTTAAGGTTGAAACTTTTCTGCATTAACATTATAATCTTAAATATGGATAAATCTTAAATCGGAGGAAGATTCTTAAATGAAGAATATAATCAAAGATATAGAAAAGGGTGAGATTAAAAGGGCATATCTTATATATGGCGAAGAGAAGTATTTAGTCAGAAATATCAAGGATAAACTTATAAAGGCCATCGTAAATGACGGAGATAATATGAATTTCTCGAAGTTCTCAGGAAAAGATTGTAATGAAAAGCAGATAATTGATCTGGCAGAGACACTTCCATTCTTAGCACAGTATAGAGTCATACTTATGGAAGATACAGGGTGGTTTAAGTCTGCAAATGAAGATATGGCTAATTATATTGCTGAAATTCCTGAAGATACGGTATTAGTATTTATAGAAAATGAGGTTGATAAGCGTAATCGTCTATATAAACAGGTTAAAAGTAATGGATATGTATGTGAATGTGGCAGAATGAATAAATCTGACCTTAGTAAATGGATACTGGTAAGATTAAAGAAAGAAAATAAGAATATTGCCAGAGACAATATGGATTATCTGTTAGATAAGCTTGGAGACGATATGGATAATATCACAAGTGAATTAGATAAACTACTTAGTTATACACTTAATAAAGATGTAATTACAAGAGAAGATATTGATAAGGTATGCATAAGTGAAATCAGTGGTAAAATATTCGAGATGGTCGATGCGATTGGTAATAAGAAGCAGAAAAAGGCACTTGATTTATACTATGATTTGATAGCTGTTAGAGAAGCTCCGATGAAGATTCTGTATATGTTGGCCAGACAGTTTAATATAATGTTACAGGTTAAGGAAATGCTAAATAACAGAGAAGCGGCAGCAGTGATAGCTAAAAATATGGGTATGCAGAATTTTGTGGTTAATAAGGCGATAGGACAGTGCAGGAATTTCACTTTACCTGTTATTAAAGATGCAGTTAATTATTGTCTTGAATTAGAAGAAGCAGTAAAACTTGGAAATATGAATGATAAAATGGCAGTTGAATTAATTATTGTTAAATATAGTGCTTAATTATGTTTAAAAACTAAAGACCGGTACGATAAATTTTGACTTTGATTTATCATACCGGTCTTTTAACATTAGAGTTATAGGAAAAAACGTGTTAGTGTCTAATCTCTATAAATATAGAACAAAAACTGCCATACCGCAAATAGCAGTATAGCAGTTCTGAATTCATATATTATAAGTACTAATTAAGAAAGTTTGTTAACAGCTGTTGCTAAACGAGAAACTTTTCTTGAAGCATTGTTCTTATGGTAAACACCTTTTGTACAAGCTTTATCGATTTCAACTGTAGCAGCGTTTAATGCAGCTAAAGCAGCTTCTTTATCATTAGCATCGATAGCAGAGTAAACTTTCTTTACAGAAGTTTTAACCTTTGATCTGATAGCCTTGTTTCTTGCTGTTTTTGTTTCAGTAACTAAAATTCTTTTTTTTGCAGATTTAATATTAGCCAATCTGTCCACCTCCAAAATATATTCTGTTATTAGTATTTTGACTCTTTGAGAGAGAGTTAGGAGTCAATATCTATGCTTTACATCTTATAAGACGCGGACGTGTCAAATGTAAACATACTAATATAGTGTAAAGTATAACTATATTTTTGTCAATAAGTATTTTGGTATATTTTAACGTATTTTTACAAAGAATAATTAAAAGTAAGTTAAATGCGTAGCAGGCGTTAAAATGTAGTTTTTATCACATGGCGGAATATGGATTTTGCCTGTAAAATTTAGCATTTTTAACGTGATAAGCCTGCAGAATGGAGAGTAAATTGGCAGAATTCAAGATTAGAACAGACCTTGCCGTAGAATTAAAAGACGGAGTAAAGTGTAATAGGGATATTGAGGGAATAAGCATAGATGAAGAATATTTAGAAAATGGAAGTGTTAAAGTTACAAAGGTAGTAGTGGAAGATGAAAATGGAGCAAGATATATAGGAAAGCCAATGGGTAATTATATAACACTTGAAGCAAGGGAATTAGGAGAGGCGGACGATTCTTATCACAGAAATATTTCTAAATTACTTGCTAAATATTTAAAAGAAATACTACCCTGCAGGAATGGAGGAAAGGTATTAGTGGTTGGATTAGGCAACAGGGAGGCTACACCTGATTCATTAGGACCAAGGGTAGTAGACAATATTTTCATTACAAGAAAGATGAATGAACTATATGCACCAAGAGAAAAAATAGAAAAATGTGCAAGATTTGAAGTGAGTGGAATTGCACCGGGTGTTATGGCACAGACTGGTATGGAATCGGCTGAAATAATCAAGGGTATTGTTAAAGAGATTAAGCCTGATGTGATAATAGCCATAGATTCGCTTGCGGCACGAAGTACAAGCAGATTAAATACTACGATACAGATTTCTGATGCAGGAATAAATCCCGGTTCAGGCGTAGGCAATCACAGGAGGGGACTTACAAGAGAAACGGTGGGCGTTCCGGTAATCGCTATAGGCATACCAACTGTAGTTGATGCTGCCACGATTGTTAACGATACAATGGAAAATCTTATGGAAATATTTGAAATGTCTGATAAACTCGTAAGCCTTGCAAAGACACTTAAGAATTTCTCTAATGAAGAAAAATACCAGCTTATCAAAGAAGTATTAGAGCCGGCTACCAGAGTAATGTATGTTACACCTAAGGATGTAGATGAAACAATCAAATATATTAGTTATACAATATCGGAGGGATTGAATATTATATGGAGTGAGAACATATAATGATTAGAGGACAAAGGTGTATTTCTAAATAATGAAAGCCATAGGGATATGTGCAGTTATCAGCATAATATGGTTATTATTGTATTTCAAAATAATAAAAGTGGTAAGAGGCAAGAGGGGAATGAAGGGTAGGAAAAGTTATGTACTAACCATAATTATATATGGGTTAATTATATATATTATATTTAATTTCATTAATATGGGGACGAAGAATATATTTTCTGATAGTATGCTTGAAAATATCGTGAAGAAATTTGCGAAAGAAAGCATATTGTCAGTGGGTTACATAACAAAAACGGATAAGGATATACTGAATGAGAGCAATAAGGAGTTGACATTTTTATCTAAAATCATAAATGTATCAGCATATGATTATGCAAATGAGAAAATAGCAGTAAATACAGCGGAAAGCTTAGATATACGATGCTTCAGTTTAGAAAATACCAGAGAAGAAAGCAGTATTGATAATGAAAATGATATAAATAATGATACTATTGACGTTAATAATGGCAGAAATAACAGCAATAATAATGGAAATAATAGTGGTAATGATAGTAATAATAAAAATAATGGTAAAAGTAATAACGGAAATGATAACAATGAAAATATAAATGGAAATGGTGATAGAAAGGAGGAGGGCACAGGCAAAATAACGGATTCAAATGGAACAGATGCTAATAAATCTGATAATAGTGTTGAAACAGCAGGACAGGAATTTAAGAAGTTACAGGATATTAAGACAGAGGACTTGACTTACGATTATCTTATGAGTAAATTTTATACCGTTGTTTCAAGTACGACATTATATCCAGAGGATATAGATGCTAATAAATTAATGGCGATGGATATGAAGATGCAGACAGCTAGTAATATGCCTCAGATATTGATTTATCATACACATGGACAGGAGGCATTTGCAGACAGTGTAAGTGGAGATGTAAACACTACGATAATAGGTGTTGGGGATTATCTTACGAAATTACTGACGGAAACATATGGTTATAATGTTATACATCTTAAAGATTCCTTTGATTATGTAAATGGTGTGCTTGACAGACATAAAGCATATGATTATGCATATGAAAGAGTTGCACAGGTACTAGCAGAGAATCCTAGTATAGAAGTTGTAATAGATTTACATAGGGATGGTGTGAATGATAATCTGCATCTGGTTACGGAGGTCAATGGTAAGCAGACCGCTAAAATTATGTTCTTCAATGGAATAAGCAGACTCAACAGTATTGGTGAAATAGGATATCTGTATAATCCGTATCGTGAACAGAATCTTGCTTTTAGTTTACAGATGAAAGTTTTAGCTGAAGAGTATTTCTCAGGGTTTACTAGGAAAAATTATATACAGGCATACCAGTATAATCTGCATTTAAGACCTAAATCAATGCTTATAGAGGCAGGGGCACAGACTAATACGGTCCAGGAGGAGTTAAATGCAATGGAACCCTTAGCGAAGTTATTGGATTTGGAATTAAAAGGTGAGAGATAAAAACAGTTCATATACAATCTTATGAATAAGAAAATCATTGTATATGAACTGTAATATTTTGGCTTTTTAAATTACAATTTTGGATCAATTGATTATATTTTAAGGCTTTGATTAGGTGTTTTATTTTGAACTATTATTCTAATTTTTACCAGTGCTTCCGATACCACCACGGTCAACATTTTCTAATCTTTCAACTTCTTCAAATACTATCTGTGGCTGGTGTTTCTCAATTCTGAACTGACATATTCTGTCGTTTGGCTCAATTACTGTATCTCTGAGTGCGATAGCAGGAAAATAGAACCAATCATTAGGACCACAATAAGATTCATCTACGATACCCATTGAATTAGCCTGAATAATTCCAAAATTCTTAAATGTACTGCTGCGTGGAAGAATATGAGCTTCGTATCCGTCAGGCAGCTGCATTGCAACTCCGAGATGGATAAGCTTAAATTCACCTGCTTTTAATTCAACACGTTCTGCACAACGTAAATCTATCCAGTCAGATTTACCGTCTATATATTCAAGCTTCTTGATATCATTGTTTAAGTATTGTATTTTTATCTTTTCCATAAGGGACCTCGTTTCCTATATAATTTCAAATTAATATTATAGCATTTTATTAATATTTGTTTTCAGGTGGTGTCCAGAGGACGATTTCGCCTTTTTGTAAAGATTCCTGTACCATAATGGTTCTCTGGTTAGATGAACCTTTGAATACAAGACTTACACTTTTAAGTTCTTCTATAAATTTACCGTCTACCATAACATCAAATCTGGCAAGTAATTCCTTAGTTTCTGGAACCTTGTCATACATTTTGCCTAGAATATCATCATCAAATCTAAAACCTGTGAAACACCAGATGGATTTGTCAGGATAAGTATCCTTAACACGTTTAACCAATGGAAGAAGTGCTTTCTGGTTAACTGGCTCCATTGGTTCGCCGCCAAGGAGTGTTAAGCCTGCGATATGAGGACTGTTAAGATATTCTATAATTGTATCAATTGTTTCATCAGTAAATGGTTTGCCGTAATTAAAATCCCATGCTTCTTCATTAAAGCAGCCTTTACAATGATGATTACAGCCACTTACGAATAAAGAGATTCGTATTCCTGGACCATTTGCAACATCATATTGTTTTATATCTGCATAATTCATAATATATTTAACCTTTCTAAAGCTTAAGAATCAGATATCTTATATTTTAGATATATCAGATATGAAGAACTCTTGCATTAATTTCCTTAGTCTTACCGACATTCCAGAAATTTTCACCAAGATATCCACATGTACGTCTTGTAACATTCATTTTAGAATGGTCTTTGTTGTGACATTGTGGACATTCCCATTCTAAATCATCATTAATTATAATTTCGCCATCAAAACCGCATACGTGACAGTAGTCAGATTTGGTATTAAATTCAGCATATTGTATATTATCGTAGATAAATTTAACGATTTCTTCTAATGCCTGCAGGTTGTTGCGCATATTTGGTATCTCAACGTAAGAAATAGCACCGCCTGAAGAAATCTTCTGGAACTGGCTTTCAAATTTGAATTTAGAGAATGCATCGATTTTCTCGCGGACATCAACGTGATAAGAGTTAGTATAGTAACCTTTATCAGTAACATCTGGAATGTCACCGAATTTCTGTTTATCAATTCTTGCAAATCTATAGCAGAGACTTTCAGCAGGAGTTCCGTATAGACCAAAGCCAATACCTGTATTTTCTTTCCAGGTGTCTGTAGCTGCACGAAGCCTGTTCATTACTTTAAGTGCGAATTCAAGTCCTTTTGGATCAGTATGTGACACACCTGTCATTAACTTAGTTACCTCATATAAACCGATGTAGCCAAGAGAAATAGTAGAATATCCATCATGTAATAATTTATCGATAGGTTCGTCTTTATTAAGTCTTGCAATAGCACCATATTGCCAGTGAATTGGGCTTACATTAGATAGAGTACCCTCTAATGCATGGTGTCTGCACATCAATGCTTCAAAGCACAGAGATAATCTTTCTTCCATTAATTGCCAGAAAACTTCTTCGTCACCATTTGCAATTATACCTATCTGAGGAAGATTAAGACTTACAACACCCTGATTAAATCTTCCATCCCATTTATAATTGCCATTTTCATCTTTCCATGGACTTAAGAAGCTTCGGCAGCCCATACAACTGAATACATTGCCTTCATAATTTTCACGCATTTTCTTAGCTGAAATGTAGTCAGGATAGAGTCGCCTAGAAGAACATTTTACAGCTAATTTGGTTATATAATCATATTTACCGCCTTTAAGACAGTTATGTTCGTCTAGTACATAGATTAGTTTAGGAAATGCAGGAGTAACATATACTCCTTTTTCATTTTTTATTCCCTCAAGGCGCTGCTTTAAAATCTCTTCTATAATCATTGCATTTTCCTCGATATATTCATCATCTTTATCAAGGTTAAGGAACAGAGTAACGAATGGTGACTGGCCGTTAGTAGTCATCAATGTGTTAATCTGGTACTGTATAGTCTGCACACCTGAACGTAATTCATCATATAATCTGTCGTTAATGAACTGCTCCATAAGTTCAGGAGATATCTTACCGGCATATTTAGATTCATAATGTTTCTTATATTTTTCACGACTTTTGCGCAAATATTTACCTAAATGTCTTATATCAACGGATTGTCCACCATACTGGCTTGAAGCAACAGCAGAGATAATCTGTGTCATAACAGTACAGGCAACCTGAAAGCTCTTTGGACTCTCGATTAATTTAGCATTCATAACTGTACCATTATCAAGCATATCTCCTATATTAATAAGGCAGCAGTTAAAGATTGATTGAAGAAAATAATCAGCATCATGGAAATGTAACACACCATCTTCATGAGCCTTTACAATCTTCTCAGGAAGAAGTACACGTTTAGTCAGGTCTTTAGAAACTTCACCGGCAATCAAATCTCTTTGTGTAGAGGCAATGATTGCATTTTTGTTAGAATTTTCTTCCATAACATCTTTATTACTATTCTTAATAAGGCTTAGAATTGATTCATCGGTTGTATTAGCCTTACGAACCATTTCTCTTGTATAACGGTAAATAATATATGTTTTAGCAAGAACGAATTTCTTCTCCTGCATAAGTTTCTGTTCAATGATATCCTGGATATCTTCGACCTGCATCTCTGCCAAACCACGATTTTCGATAGAAGCAACTATGTTATAAATCTTCTCTTCTGAAATCTGCTCATATGGTTCAACTTCGTCATTTGCTTTCTGAATAGCAATAACAATTTTGTTGCGGTCATAATCGACATGTCTGCCGTCGCGCTTAATTACCTTCATTTTTTTCCTCCTTGCAATATGTCTGTAAAATTTTCTTTTCATTGTATGAAAATATATGTTTTATATAGTTATATTTTCGGAATTATTAATAAATATATACGAAAATATAATGTGGTAATTATTAAAAAATATTGAATTTTCGCCCGATGCGATGAAACGTATTAATTATAGCATTACTAAAATAATTTGTCTATAACAAAACACTAAATATAGATTAACATAAAAATGTAGATACAAGATATTGTATATAAAATGTAAACCATAAGAATAACGTAATATAGGGAAAAATGCGTATAATAGTTATAAGTGGTATGGTTAAAAAGATAAAAACTGGCTATTTAAAAAAAGACATTTTATGATATTCTTTAAAAAATAATACATATAACTAAGTTACGGAATAACTAAGTTAAGGATTGGAGAGAAAATATATGGAAAATATTGCTAAAAATGAAAAAAGTGCTGCAACAACATCAGAGAAGATAAGAGAACTGGCTATTGATGCGGTATTTATCGCACTTACTTATGTATTTACTGCATTTATTAATATTAAGCTTCCAATAGCAGCTAATGGTGGGCTTATTCACCTTGGAAATATTCCACTCTTTATCGCAGCTATTGTATTTGGATGGAAAACAGGTATGATTGCAGGTGGAATTGGTATGGGACTCTTTGATATGATATCAGGCTTCTGGGCTACATGGGCTCCATTTACACTTGTTATCGTAGGCTTAATGGGATTTGCAGTTGGTAAGATTACTGAGAAACGTAATTCATACGTCGTAAATCTTATTGCAATTATTGTGGCAGCAGTTATCAAGGTTGCTGGATATTACATCGCAGAGGGTGTTATATATGGAAACTGGGTTGCACCTGTAAGTTCAATTCCTGGAAACCTTGTTCAGGTGGGTGTGGCAGCAATTATTGTACTTCCTATATCTGTAAGACTTAAAAAAGCAGCAGCTAAAATATTTGCTACAAAATAGGAAAAATAATAAACTGACAAAGCATAAATTATGATAGTAGCGAAAATGATAGTAGAAAAAATATTATCTATAGTGCATCAACAATGATAAAAATAACGAGCGGCAGGCTTAGAAAAGAGGAATTCTATGTATAAGATTATGACTCCCGGACCAACACAGGTTGCCGGAAATGTAAGAATGGCAAGAATGAAAGAATGTACCAACCCTGATTTGGATACATCATTTTGTGAATTTTATAAAGAAACATGTGAACTTATAAGTGAACTTCTTGGAACTAAGAATGAAACATTAATCCTCGGTGGAGAGGGAATCTTAGGATTAGAGGCAGCATGTGCAAGCCTTACAGAACCGGGCGATAAGGTATTAGTTATCGACAATGGTCTGTATGGAAATGGTTTTAAAGATTTTGTTACAATGTATGGCGGAGTACCTACAATGTACACAGTTGATTATAAAAACACAATTAATATAGAAGATTTAGAAAAATTCTTAGAGAAAAATCATGATTTCAAATATGCCACAGTAGTACATTGTGATACACCAAGTGGTATGTTAAATGACATTTCAAGAATTTGTCCTCTATTAAAGAAATACGGAATAATGACAGTAGTAGATTCGGTATCAGCAATGTTTGGTGAATATGTAAATGTTGATGAATTCCAGATTGATTTACTGTGTGGAGGCTCCCAGAAAGCAGTATCAGCACCTCCGGGACTTACATTTGTGGTAATAAGTGATGATGCTAAAAAGGCAATGCATAACAGAAAGACACCGATTGCAGCATTTTATGCTAATCTTACAATATTTGACGGATATTATGAAAAGAAATGGTTTCCTTATACAATGCCAATAAGTGATATATATGGATTAAGAGTAGCATTTGATAATATCAAGAATGATAGAGATATTTTAAAGAGACACGCACAGGTAGCTGATAAGGTAAGAACAACACTTAAGGAAGCTGGCTTTACATTTTATCAGAATTCAGGCTTCTCTAATACTGTAACAGTATTTAATGTGCCTGAGGGAATGACAGCAGATTATATATTAGAAGAAATGAAGAAAAGATATGGTATTATGCTTGCAGGTTCGTTTGGCGAATTCGAGGGAAAAGTAATAAGAATCGGACATATGGGTGAAAATGCTTATATGGATAAAGTAGATGAAGTACTTAAGGGAATTATGGAGATTTGTGGAAAACAGTAAGTAAATAGATGATTTAAAGCCGAGTTATTCAATAATTCGGCTTTTATTTACTTATCAGGAAATTTCGTTGAAATTGTCCTGTTAAGTAAATAACGCTCCGCGAGGATCGCATTGCGGCGGAGCGGAAAATGTTGCTATCGTAATCCGCCGCAGGCGGAGAATGTCGCAAGCGACATTCTTTATTATTGAAAATGTTCTGAAAGCTGGTAGACTTATTGAAAGATAAGTAATAATATAGGGTTTGGATAAGTAATTAATGTGAAAAAGAAAAAAATGACATAGAAATGAGGAAGAAATATGGCTTGGAATGATTTAGTAGAGTTATTAAAGGGGCATAAGACTTATTTACAGACACATAATTTCCCGGATCCTGATGCGATAGCGAGTGCATTTGGTATGCAGCAGTTCCTAAAGAAACATGATATTGAGACAACCTTATGCTATTGTGGAGCAATTGACAAGATATCGACAAAGAAGATGCTTACGGAATTCGGAATTGATATTAAGGAATATAATCAGATTACTGATATGCAGGAAGAGGATTATATAGTAACAATTGATGGACAGAAATATAATTCGAATTTCAATGATTTACCGGGTGATGAGGTAGCATGTATAGACCATCATCCAACCTTTATAGAATGTACTTATAGATATAAAGATATAAGAATAGCTGGTTCATGTGCAACATTAGTAACTGAATATTATGTAGAAAGTGGAACCCCAATGGACAGAAATGTTGCATCAGCGTTAATGTATGGGCTTAGAATGGATACAGCTTCACTTACAAGAGGTGTAACAGAATTAGATATAGAAATGTTTGGATATTTATATAAATATGCTGATAATGACAAGATAACCAAATTCTACATTAATAATATGGAAATGTCTGATTTAAAAGCATATGGTGCTGCAATTGAGAATATAAGTGTTATTAACGGAATTGGTTTTGCTTATATTCCATTTGATTGTAATGATGGGCTTATAGCCATGATTTCAGATTTCATCTTATCTCTAAATGAGGTGAATGTCTGTATAGTATATGCCGATAGAAATGGCGGATATAAGTTATCAGTACGAAGCGTTGATGAAAAGATACATTCGGGAAAGCTTACTGCAGAAGCATTGAAAGGAATCGGCGACGGCGGCGGACATTCATTTATGGCTGGCGGAGTTATATATAGTGACATAGATGAATATATGAAAGATAATATAGAAGCAGAAGTTCAAAAGAGATTTTTAAATGCAGTAAATAAAGGTTGTGAGAACGTAAGGTAAACGAAAAATAGTAAAAAATAATAAATATAAAAATTTTTTAAAATTAGTGTTGACAAATGAAAACTCAAGTGATATCTTATGGATATGAAGTAATTAGCACTCTAATCAAGTGAGTGCTAACAACAAACATCATAACACATGAAACGCATCATGAAAGGAACGGTGTACATGGAACTTGATGAAAGAAAACTAAAGATACTTAATGCAGTTATCAAAAGTTATCTTAATACCGGAGAGCCGGTTGGTTCAAGAACAATATCTAAAGAGACAGATTTGAATCTGAGTTCAGCAACTATTAGAAATGAAATGGCAGACTTAGAGGAGATGGGTTACATTGTCCAGCCACATACATCTTCGGGAAGAATTCCAACTGATGCAGGATATCGACTATATGTTGATAAACTTATGGAAGATAAGACAAATGAATTAGACATTAAAGAAAAAAATCTTAACGATATGAAAGATTTTCTTGATGAAAAAGTCGAAAAGGTTGAAGAATTACTACAGAATACGGCAAAACTTTTAGCTATGAATACTAATTATGCAACGATGATTACTACACCGGTTGCAAGAAATTCAAGAAAGTTAAAGTTTGTACAGTTGTCTTTAATTGAAGAAGATAAATTGTTGTGTGTAGTTGTAACTGAAGGTAACATAATTAAGAATAGGATTATTACTCTCAAGGAAAGCTTAGATAGTGAAACAATATTAAAACTTAATATTTTGTTTAACAGTAGTCTTAACGGATTGGCACTTGAAGAGATGAATATTGGTTTGATTTCTAAGATGACGGGAAGTGCACCGGAACATATGGAATTAGTAAGAGATATAATAGAGGCAATCGGTTTGGCTCTTGCTAATGAAGATGATCTCAAGATATATACAAGTGGTGCAACGAACATTTTTAAATATCCTGAACTTAGCGAAAGCAGTACAGCAAGTGAGATAATAAGTACATTTGAAGAAAAACAACTGCTCACAAGTCTTATAGATAAAGATGATAAGACAGATGATAAGAAAGAAATTCAGGTATACATTGGAAATGAGACTCCGGTACAGACTATGAAAGATTGTAGTGTAGTAACCGCAACTTACGAAATAGAAGATGGAGTCAGAGGAACAATCGGTATTATCGGTCCGAAGAGAATGGATTATGAAAAAGTAGTCGAAACTCTTAAGACTGTTAAAACACAATTAGATGAGAAATTTAAAAAGCAAAATGAATAGGAAAGGTGGTATATAATAAGTGACAGATAATAAAATAGATAAAGACAATACAGATAAAGGCAATACAGATAAAGCAGAGGAAGTGGTTGAAGAAACAACAGAAGATGTAACAGAAGAAGTTACAGATGATGTGACAAATGAAACTGAGAATTCTGGAGCAGAAGCTACAGAAAATGAATCAGCAGATGAAGATAACAACCAGAATTCAAAAGAGGGTGAAAAGAAAGGGCTCTTCAAGAAAGATAAGAAGAAAGATAAAAAAGATGAATTGATTGAAGAACTTACTGATAAATATAAGAGAACATTTGCAGAGTTTGATAACTTCCGTAAACGTTCAGAAAAAGAAAAATCAGCTATGTATGAAGTCGGAGCAAAAGATGTGATTGAAAAGATTTTACCAGTAGTTGATAACTTTGAAAGAGGTTTCAAAGCAGTTTCTGAAGAAGAATTAGCAACACCTTTTGCAGAGGGAATGGATAAGATTTACAAACAATTATTAAAGACATTAGAAGACCTTGGTGTTAAAGAAATTGAAGCCGAGGGCAATGAATTTGATCCTAGTCTTCACAACGCAGTAATGCATGTAGAAGATGAAACATTAGGTGAGAATATTGTAGCGGAGGTATTACAGAAAGGCTATATGTATAGAGATTCGGTAGTACGTCATAGTATGGTTAAGGTTGCAAACTAAACAGACAATTGCAAAATATAATGGTTTAGAGCTGCTTTAATAATAGCATAGCAGATACATTATCTGACAGGTATTTTGCAAATAATATATAGATTATTAAAGACATTAACACTATTTTAGAAAATTTATTATTTAGGAGGAATTAATTATGAGTAAAATTATAGGTATTGACTTAGGAACAACAAACTCATGTGTAGCAGTTATGGAAGGTGGTAAACCTACAGTTATTGCTAACCAGGAAGGACTTAGAACTACACCATCAGTTGTAGCATTTACAAAGACAGGAGAAAGACTTGTAGGTGATCCGGCAAAACGTCAGGCTGTTACAAACGCAGAAAAGACTATTTCTTCTATTAAAAGACATATGGGTACAGATTATAAGGTAACTATTGATGATAAGAAATATTCGCCACAGGAAATTTCAGCAATGATTCTTCAAAAATTAAAAGCTGATGCTGAAGGATATCTTGGAGAAAAGGTAAGCGAAGCAGTTATCACAGTTCCAGCATATTTCAATGATGCACAGAGACAGGCAACAAAAGATGCTGGTAAGATTGCAGGACTTGAAGTTAAGAGAATTATCAACGAGCCAACAGCAGCAGCTTTAGCATATGGTCTTGATAATGAAAGTGAACAGAAGATTATGGTATACGATTTAGGTGGTGGTACATTTGATGTATCTATTATCGAAATCGGTGATGGTGTTATCGAAGTTCTTGCTACAAACGGTGATACAAGACTTGGTGGCGATGACTTTGATGAACATTTAACAACATATATGATTAATGAATTTAAGGCTCAGGAGGGTGTTGACCTAAGCACAGATAAGATGGCACTTCAGAGATTAAAGGAAGCAGCAGAAAAAGCAAAGAAAGAATTATCTTCAGCAGCCAGCACAAACATCAATCTTCCATTCATTACAGCAGTTAATGGCGAGCCAAAGCATTTTGATATGACATTAACAAGAGCTAAATTTGATGAATTAACACATGACTTAGTTGAAAGAACAGTTATTCCTGTTCAGAACGCATTAAAAGATGCCGGACTTAATATGTCGGATATTTCAAAAGTATTATTAGTTGGTGGTTCAACACGTATTCCGGCAGTACAGGATAAAGTTAAACAGTTAACAGGTAAAGAGCCTAACAAGAGCCTTAACCCAGATGAATGTGTAGCACTTGGTGCATCAATCCAGGGTGGTAAATTAGCTGGAGATTCGGGCGCAGGTGACATCTTACTTCTTGATGTAACTCCACTTTCACTTAGTATTGAGACTATGGGTGGTGTAGCTACAAGATTAATCGAGAGAAATACTACAATTCCTACAAAGAAGAGCCAGATATTCTCTACAGCAGCAGATAACCAGAGTGCAGTTGATATCAATGTACTTCAGGGTGAAAGACAGTTTGCTAAAGATAATAAGAGTCTTGGTCAGTTCAGACTTGATGGTATCCCACCAGCAAGAAGAGGTGTTCCACAGATTGAAGTTACATTCGATATTGATGCAAATGGTATAGTAAATGTATCAGCTAAAGATTTAGGAACAGGTAAAGAACAGCATATTACAATTACAGCAGGTTCTAATATGTCTGATGCAGAAATAGATAAAGCTGTTAAAGAAGCAGCAGAATTTGAAGCACAGGATAAGAAACGTAAGGAAGCAATTGATACAAGAAATGAAGCAGATTCAATGGTATTCCAGACACAGAAAGCTCTTGAGGAAGCAGGAGACAAGATTGATCCTAATGAAAAAGCATCAGTTGAAGCAGATTTGAATGCACTTAAAGAATTAGTTGAGAAATCTAATCCTGAAAATATGACAGATGCAGAAGTTGCAGATATCAAAGCAGCACAGGAAAAATTAATGACAGGTGCTCAGAGCTTATTCGCTAAAATGTACGAACAGGCACAGGGAACAGCAGGTGCAGGTCCTGATATGGGTGGTGCAGCTAGTCAGGCAGATACAGGAGCTAATGACGATGTGGTTGATGGAGATTACAAAGAAGTTTAATTAGAATAAGCAGGTCTGGCAGGGTATTTAATACCATGCCAGATTTCTTGGTTTTGCTTTGGAATGGAGAGAATTATGGCAGATAAAAGAGATTACTATGAAGTGCTTGGCGTTGATAAGAATGCTGATGATGCAGAGATAAAGAAAGCGTATCGAGTACTTGCTAAAAAGTATCACCCAGATATTAATCCTGGTGATAAAGAAGCTGAAGCAAAGTTCAAAGAGGCAAGTGAGGCATATGCAGTTCTTAGTGACCATGAAAAGAGACAGAAGTATGACCAGTTTGGTCATGCAGCATTTGATGGCTCAGGTGGTGCAGGAGCAGGTGGATTTGACTTCAATTTCGAAGATATGGGAGATATTTTCGGTGATATATTTGGAGGAATGTTTGGTGGCGGAAGAAGCCAGCGAAATAGCAATGGCCCACAGAAAGGTGCTAACTTAAGAACAAGTGTAAGAGTTACTTTTGAAGAAGCAGCATTTGGATGCGAAAAAGAGATAGAACTCACATTGAAAGATGAATGTACAACTTGCCATGGAACAGGAGCGAAAGCAGGAACAACACCTGTAACATGTACAAAATGTGGTGGTAAAGGTCAGATTGTATTTACCCAGCAGTCATTATTCGGAATGGTGAGAAATGTACAGACTTGTCCTGAATGTAAAGGAAAAGGTAAAATAATTAAAGAAAAATGTCCTGATTGTTATGGTACAGGATACAAGAGCAGCAGAAAGAAGATTCAGGTGTCTGTCCCTGCTGGTATTGATAATGGTCAGAGTATCAGAATCAGAGGGAAAGGTGAACCTGGAATTAATGGTGGTGAAAGAGGTGATTTATTAGTAGAAGTTGTTGTATCACGTCACCCTATATTTGAAAGACAGGATTATACAATTTATTCAACTTCTCCGATTACTTTTGCACAGGCTGCAATGGGTGGAGATGTAAGAATTAAGACAATTGATGGTGATGTATTATTTAACATTAAACCTGGTACACAGACTAATACAAAGATTAGATTAAAAGGCAAGGGTATACCTACTCTTAGAAATAAACAGGTACGTGGTGACCAGATTGTTACACTTATAGTTCAGGTACCTGAGAGAATGACAGCAGAACAGAAAGAAGCTCTTAGAGCGTTTGATGATGCAATGGGCGGAAGTCTTAATGTTGGCAAAGAAGAAAAGGATAAGACTAAAGAAGAGAAGAAGAAAAAGGGTATATTCGATAAAATAAAAGATTCACTGTAATAAATATAATATATCAATGAGAGTCCATATATGTTGCATATATGGGCTTTCTTAATTTAAAAATTTGTTTTTATATGTGTTTGAAAATAAATGGTTTGCAATGGCTTTTTCTTTGTGTTAAAGTATAATAATGGCGATGGAATTATTAAATTTATGAATGAATTACAAAATGTGATAAGATATATATGATTTCAGATTAAAAGTATATGATAAATCTAAATAATAATTCCAAAATATAAGTTTTGTGATTATGAATAGAGGAAAAGAAAATACGAAAGGAATAGTCTGTTACAGACAGATAATCAGTTATGGAAAAAGTAGAAAACAGATACGTGGTTGGCGGAAAGGTTGATATGAATAAAGTTCATATGAGACCAATTGATGAGGTTAATGGATACCAGATTAGGCCGGGCTTATATGAAATGTATGGGGCGACGGCAATTCCTGGTGGTGTTAATTTTACTGTACAGTCAACTAATGCGACTTCTTGTGAGTTGTTGCTTTTTGAACCTAGGGAAAGTGTACCGTTTGCAACGATTAAATTCCCGGAGAAATATAAAATTGGGAATGTATATTCAATGATAGTATTTAAGCTAAATATTGAGGATTTCGAATATGCATACAGGTTAGATGGACCATATGAACCTAATAAGGGAATTGTTTTCGATAAGAGTAAATTCTTATTAGACCCTTATGCAAAGGCTGTAACAGGACAGAGTGTATGGGGAAGTCCTGTCGGAGATAATTGCTATAAAGCAAGAGTAGTTAAAGATGACTTCGATTGGGGAGATTTTGCTAATCCATTGATTCCTATGGAAGATTTAATTATATATGAGTTGCATGTGCGTGGATTTAGTAAAGATGCTTCATCGGGAATTGATGAGAAAGAGAGAGGAACTTTTGAAGCATTAAGAAAGAAGATTCCATATCTGAAAGAATTAGGTATAAATGCGGTTGAGCTTATGCCGATATTCGAATTTGATGAGACAAGAGATAGAAGAGAAGTTAATGGAGAAGTATTATTAGACTACTGGGGATATAATCCTATAAGTTTTTTTGCACCTAATACAAGCTATTCTTCAAAATTAGAATTTAACAGAGAAGGCAATGAATTAAAGAATCTTATCAAAGAAATGAATGAAAATGGTATAGAAGTATTCTTAGATGTTGTATTTAACCATACAGCAGAGGGAAATGAAAAAGGACCATATATTTCATTTAAAGGTTTTGATAATAATATATATTATATGTTAACACCTGACGGATATTATTATAACTTTAGTGGTTGTGGTAATACACTTAATTGTAATAATCCTATTGTACAGCAGATGATACTTGAATGTCTTAGATATTGGGTTATCAATTACAGAATTGATGGCTTCAGATTCGACCTTGCGACAATTCTTGGTAGAAATGAAGATGGTTCACCTATGAGTAAGCCACCGCTTTTACAGAGTCTTGCATTTGACCCGGTTTTAGCGGATGTTAAGTTAATTGCAGAGGCATGGGATGCAGGTGGATTATATCAGGTAGGAACATTCCCATCATGGAATCGATGGTCAGAATGGAACGGAAGATACAGAGATGATATAAGAGGCTTTCTTAAGGGCGACAGTGGACTTGCTTACGTAGCATCTAACCGTATCACAGGTTCTACAGACTTATATGATGAGCATCTAAGAGGAAGTAATGCATCGGTTAACTTTATAACCTGCCATGATGGTTTTACATTATATGATTTATATTCATATAATCATAAGCATAATGAAGCGAATGGCTGGAATAATACTGATGGAACAAATGATAATTTAAGCTGGAACTGTGGAGCTGAGGGTGAAACAGATGATAAAGAAGTAATGAAGCTCCGTAAAAGAATGATTAAAAATGCATGTGCAGTGCTTATGTTAAGCCGGGGAATACCGATGTTTTTTGCAGGTGATGAATTCTGTAATACGTCATATGGTAATAATAATGCATATTGTCAGGATAATAAAATATCGTGGCTTGACTGGACACTCTTAGAGAAGAATAAAGATGTATTTAATTTCTTCAAATCAACAATAGCATTTAGAAAGAATAACAGTGCATTGAGAAGAAATGGACAGTTTTGTTCACTTGGTTTTCCACCGGTAAGTACACATGGTGTAAAAGCATTTGAAAATAGATATGATTCTAATACAAAATATATAGGTGTAATGTTTGCTGGAAGAAGCGAAGATGATGACAGCAAAGATGAGATTATCTATATAGGCATTAATACATTTTGGCAGCCTATGAATATAGAACTTCCATCACTTGCGGGCAAATATAAATGGCAGATTATTATTAATACAATGGATGAAGCAGGTTATATAGAAGAAAAGGCGATATTCTTAATAGGTAACCAGTTTGAGATTCCAGAGAGAACAGTTGTAGTATTTAAAGCAGTTTAATATAAAATTGGATAATAGTGTGAAAAATAATGCTGATGCGATTATTTTTCGCACAGTTATTTGTTTTGGAGTGAAAGCAAATAGCCATTATGGCAGATGAGAAATCGCCTGTGCGAATTTCTCATCGCCTCTTCGCGATGACTCGCCCAGAAAAGAAGATAGTGTGAAATAATTGTGCTGATGCACCAATTATTTCACACAGCTAAATGTGTCGCAGACGTCACATTTAGCCTTTATCGCAGAGCAAAATCTGAAATTTTGCTCGCGGTTCTTTCGACGTAAACGTCTGCGGAATGGAGATTAATATGCAGTGGAAGAAATTTACGCTTGAGACAACAACGGATGCTGTTGACTTAGTTAGTGGAGCATTAATGGAAGCTGGAATCGACAGTTTTGAAATAGAAGATAAGAAGCAGATTAGTGAAGCTGAGAAAGAAGCTATGTATATAGATATACTTCCAGAGTTAGTGGATGATGGAGTAGCAAGAATAATATTCTATATGGATATTGATACAAGTGATAAGAAAGAACAGGAAATTCTTGATAACATTAATACACAGCTTGAGGAGTTAAGAACATTTGTAGATATTGGCTCAGGCAAGATAACAGAGGGAACAACAGAGGACAAGGATTGGATAAATAAATGGAAAGAATTCTTTAAACCATTTGCAATTGACGATATTTTAGTAAAGCCAACCTGGGAAAATGTAGAAGATATCGATAAATATAAGATGGTAATTGAAATTGATCCGGGGACCGCATTTGGAACAGGACTTCACGAAACAACGCAGCTTTGCATAAGACAGCTTAGAAAATATATAACAAATGATACAAATCTCTTAGATGTAGGCTGTGGAAGTGGAATCTTATCAATTATCGGAAGAAAATTAGGTGCTAAAAATGCATTTGGAATTGATATAGACGAAGCAGCGGTAACAGCATCAATTGAGAATGCTAAGGTTAATGGTGTAGACAATAATATTGAATTCATTAAGGGAAATATTATTGATGATAAAGAAATTAAAGATAAGGCAGGATATGGATGTTACGATATAGTAGTTGCTAATATTTTAGCAGACATAATAATTCCTTTATCTAAAGTAATTGCACCACATCTTAAGAGGGGTGGATTATTTATTACATCAGGAATTATTTATAATAAAGAGGCTGATGTGGTAAAGGCAATAGAAGAAAATGAGCAGTTAGAAGTTAAAGAGATAACCAGACAGAAAGACTGGGTAAGTGTGACTGCTATTAGAAAATAAATGGATATAGTGTGGAAGAATTGCATCAATATGACAATTATTTCACATAGCTATTTGTTTCGGAGCGAAAGCAAATAGCCGTTATGGCAGATGAGAAATCGCCTGCGCGAATTTCTCATCGCCTCCTCGCGAATAATTCGCTCGGAAATGAGGATTAAGGTGCATCATTTTTTTGTAACAGAGAATCAGGTTAATAAAGAAAATAAAGAGATAATAATTACTGGAAGTGACGTGAATCATATTATTAATGTGCTTAGAATGAAAGCCGGAGAGGAAGTATTAATAAGTGATGGCAACGGAAATGATTATCTTGGCAGGATTAAAGACGGTTCAGACAGAGACAAGGTGTTAGTGGATATCACTGATGAGAAATACGAGGGCTCAGAATTGCCATCTAAAATATATCTTTTTCAGGGATTACCAAAGAGTGATAAGATGGAAATGATTATACAAAAAGCTGTTGAGTTAGGTGTATATGAAATTATTCCTGTAGCTACAAAGAGAGCAGTAGTGAAGTTAGATGCTAAAAAAGAAAGTGCAAAGCTTAAGAGATGGAATGGTATATCTGAAAGTGCGGCAAAACAGTCCAGAAGAAGTATAATTCCTAAGGTAAATAATGTTATGAGCTTCAAAGAAGCAATAAATTATGCAAAAACACTTGACATAAATTTAATTCCGTATGAAAATTACAAGGATATGTCTGAAACTAAGGAAGTCATTGCAAATGTGAAAAAGGGAATGTCGGTCGGAATATTTATCGGACCTGAAGGTGGCTTCGATGAAGCAGAAATAGATACAGCAGTAGAATCAGGCATTAACAGAATTTCATTGGGAAAGAGAATATTAAGAACGGAGACAGCAGGATTAATGATAGTCTCTGTATTAATGTTTAAATTAGAAGATTAATTATAAAATTAGTCATTAGTCTATTAAGTTATTCATTAAATTATTAATCCATTCTTTAATTACGTTATTCATTTATCAAATTATTAATTAATTTGTTTATCAGATGGATAATTATGCAAAATATTATATAGAAAGGTACGAAAATGGAAGCATATTTAGATAATTCCGCAACAACTAAAGTATTTGATGAAGTCAAAGATATAATGGTAGAGACGATGTTAAAAGATTATGGTAATCCGTCCTCTATGCACCTTCGAGGAGTTGAAGCGGAGAAGTATGTTAAAGAAGCAAGAGAAAATATAGCTAAGACACTTAAAGTTGATGAGAAAGAGATAGTATTTACATCAGGTGGAACAGAGTCTAATAATATGGCTATCATAGGAACTGCATTAGCTAATAAAAGAGCTGGTAATCATATAATTACCACAGCGGTTGAGCATGCATCGGTTCATAATACAATGGAATTTTTAGCTGAACAAGGCTTTAGGATAACATATCTTAATGTAAATGAATCAGGCGTTATTAATATAAAAGATTTAGAAGATGCGATATGTGATGACACAATTCTTATATCAGTTATGTATGTTAATAATGAAATAGGTTCAGTGATGCCAATTAGTGAGATAGCCGAAGTGATAAAGGCTAAGAAGCCGGATGTAGTCTTTCATGTAGATGCAATACAGGCATATGGTAAATATCATATTTATCCTAGAAGAATGGGTATAGACCTGTTATCAGTAAGTGGACATAAGATTCATGGACCTAAGGGTTCGGGTTTTCTTTATGTTAGAGATAAATTAAAAATCAAGCCTATAATCTATGGTGGCGGTCAACAGAAAGGAATGCGTTCTGGAACTGAAAATGTACCGGGAATTGCAGGAATCGGTGTAGCTGCTAAGAAAATTTATGAAAACTTTGATGAAAATATAGACAGACTCTATGAATTAAAAGATTATCTTATTGATGAGTTGTCTAAGATAGAAAATGTAAGGATTCACAGTAAGAAAGGCAGAGACTTTGCACCACAGATAGTCAATGCAAGTTTTGTTGGTGTACGTAGCGAGGTGCTCCTGCATTCATTAGAAGACAGGAAAATATATGTATCAGCAGGTTCTGCATGTAGTACAAATAAACATACTGTCAGTGCTACCCTTAAAGGTATAGGTCTTGATTTTGATGAAATAGAGTCAGCTATAAGATTCAGTTTTTGTATATTTACTACTAAAGAAGAGATAGATTATACAGTAAGTGTGATTAATGAGCTGTTACCAAGATTAAGATTATTTAGACGAAAATAATATATATAAATTTATTTGCAAGGGATATATTTTAGTACCCTGCAAATTTAGATGAGATAGTTAACAGTTAATAGAAAATGGAGGAAAAAGATGTTTAAAGCATTTTTATTAAAATACGCTGAAATCGGTGTTAAGGGCAAAAACAGATATATATTTGAAGATGCGTTAGTTAAACAGATTCAGCTTGCACTTGAGAAAGTTGATGGTGAATTCGAAATTGTAAAAGTATCAGGAAGAATATATGCTATTGCAAAAGATGAATTCGATTACGATGAGACAGTTTCAGCACTTACCAAAGTATTTGGCATAGTAGGAATTTGTCCATTAGTGCAGATAGAAGATGATGGTTTTGATGATTTAAGTGAGAAAGTTATAGAATATCTTAAGAAGATGTATCCGGGAAAGGATTACACATTTAAGGTTAATGCAAGAAGAGCAAGAAAGAACTATCCGTTATCATCACCAGAGATTAATATGGAGTTAGGAGGAAGAATACTTGATGCAATTCCTAATGTAAAAGTAGATGTTCATAATCCTGATATAATGGTAAATGTGGAAATCAGAGAGAAGATTAATATATATACAGAAACAATCAAGGGAGCGGGTGGTATGCCGATAGGTACTGCAGGTAAAGCTATGCTACTTTTATCAGGCGGAATAGATAGCCCGGTTGCAGGCTATATGATTGCAAAACGAGGAGTTACTCTAGAGGCAACTTATTTCCATGCACCACCTTATACAAGCGAGAGAGCAAAACAGAAAGTTATAGATTTAGCCAAAATAGTTGCAAAATACTCAGGACCAATTAAGTTAAATATTGTGAATTTTACAGACCCACAGTTATATATCTATGAAGTGTGTCCACATGAAGAATTAACAATTATTATGAGAAGATATATGATGAGAATAGCTGAACATTTTGCTAAGGAATCAGGCTGTCTCGGACTTATCACAGGTGAAAGTATCGGTCAGGTGGCAAGCCAGACAATGCAGTCATTAAATGCTACAAATGAAGTCTGTGAATTACCTGTATACAGACCTGTTATAGCTTTTGATAAACAGGATATAATTGATATATCGAATAATATAGGGACATATGAGACATCAATACTTCCATTTGAAGATTGCTGTACAATATTCGTAGCAAAACACCCTGTTACAAAGCCAAATGTAAATATTATCAGAAATTCAGAAGCAAAACTCGGTGAAAAAATGGACGAATTAGTTAAAAAAGCGATTGAAACAGTAGAAGTTGTGATGTGTGAATAAAATGGAATAAATAATGTAGGTGTTATAAATCAGCTAGTATTTATGTCTAACGAAAACAAGCGCATTTTCTCGTTTTGTTGCGTCGTTTATTGAAAGCTGTTACGCGAACTCGCCTCAGGCTCAAACAGTGCTTCACAACTTTCATTATACTCGCAAAACTTCGAAATTAAGCTATGTTTTCTTATATACATAAATACTAACTGATTATAAACTACATTAATGGATAAGAAATATAAGATAAGTAATGAAACGTAGAGCAGAATAGAATACTGATTAGATGATACTAACGGAGCAGTATCAGGAATTTCAGACAAGAAAAAACTGCTACACAATGTGTAACAGTTTCAATATGTACTGATTATTCAACGATGTATGGTTTTAATACAGATAAAATCTCATCGATATTATCTTCAGCGTGAATATTTAAATCAATATTTTTAGATAAATCCAAACTGAAAATTCCCATAATAGATTTTGCATCGATAACATATCTACCTGATACTAAATCAAAATCAGAATCGAATTTTGTAATATCATTTACGAATGCCTTTACCTTGTCGATTGAATTTAAACATATTTTAACTGTTTTCATTTAAAATACCTCCTATCACAATAATATAGTAATCTTTTTGAACTAGTGATATATGTGATTATGTGATTAATCACCATATTTATATACTACATTTTATATGGATAAAAGTCAACTAAAAAATAATTATAGTACAAAATATAAACAACAAATATAAGAAATGAGGAAGCAAAATTGAAGAAAAAAGTCGCATTACACAATTTAGGATGTAAGGTTAATGCATATGAAACAGAGGCAATGGGGGAAGAATTAGCTAATAGTGGATATGAGATAGTACCTTTTGAAGAGGGTGCAGACATTTATATTATAAATACATGTACGGTTACTAATATTGCAGACAGAAAATCAAGACAGATGCTTCATAAAGCAAAGAAGATGAATAAAGATGCAATAGTAGTAGCAGTAGGCTGTTATGCACAGGCAGCTTCAGAGAAGTTAAAGAAAGATGAATCTATTGATATAATTGTTGGAAATGATATGAAAAAGGACATTGTTAATATAATCAATAATTGTGTTGATAAAAAAGTATCTGTTGTTGATATAAATGATACAAAGGTGAAAAGACAATATGAAGAGTTGAATATTGAAAGTATGGAAGAACATACAAGGGCATACATTAAGATTCAGGACGGCTGTAACCAGTTTTGTACATATTGTATAATTCCTTATGCAAGGGGCAGGGTGAGAAGCAGAAAGTTAGAGAATATAATAAATGAGGTAAAGAGATTAGCTGATAATGGATATAAAGAGATAGTTTTAACAGGCATTCACCTTAGTTCATACGGGATTGATATTCAGGATGAAAATGTTTCGCTTATGGATGTAATAGAAGAAATAGGTAAAAATGATGGAATAAAGAGAATAAGATTAGGTTCATTAGAGCCTAGAATAATAACTGAGGAATTCTTAGAAAGACTAACTAAAGTAGATGCATTTTGTCCACATTTTCATTTGTCATTACAAAGTGGCTGTGATGAAACATTAAAGCGAATGAACAGAAGATATACTTCTGAGGAATATTTAGAGGGTTGTAAATTAATCAGAAAATATTATCCTAAAGCAGCGATTACCACAGATGTTATTGTCGGTTTTCCAGGAGAAACTGAAGAAGAATTTAATAAATGTAAGAACTTTCTGGAAAAAGTGAATTTTGCCCAGATGCATATATTCAAGTATTCAAGAAGAGAGGGTACTAAGGCAGCTATAATGCCTGAGCAGATAGAAGATGAAGTTAAGGCGTTAAGAAGCGATGCGCTTATTGAGTTAAATGAAAGACTTCATAAGGACTATCTAAACAGTTTCATAGGTGATACTAAAGAGGTGTTATTTGAAGAAAAAGTTAAGATATATGATAAAGAATATTTCATTGGACATACTATGGAATATGTTAAGGTTGCGATAGATACAGATGAGAATTTAGAGAATAGAATAGTAGCAGTAAAACTTAAAGAATTATTAAATAATGAAATAGTACTTGCTATGTTTTAAATTTTATATTAGAATAATGAAAGATATTTTTGAGCGTGATATTTTTGAGTGAAAGATATTTATAAATTTAAATTAGTATAAAGCGAAAGAAAAATATTAGTAAAGGAAAAAAACTGCCGAAAGCTTTCTTTCGTTATAAATGGCAGTATCGCATATGCGGTAAATGGTATGAATAGATGAATAACAATATTAATAATACACAGTATTTTAGAGCACCGGCAGAGGCAAAACTTGAAGTGGGACAGATTTTAGAGTGCGTGTACAAAGCACTTGTTGAAAAGGGATATAATCCTGTTAATCAGATAGTGGGATATATCATGTCCGGAGATCCAACTTATATAACAAGCCATAATAACGCCAGAAGTCTCATAATGCGTGTTGAAAGAGATGAACTTATCGAAGAAGCTTTAACATATTACATAAATAATAAGCTTAAATAATAGAAATGAGGTATATTATGCGAATAATGGGCTTGGACTTTGGCTCTAAGACCGTTGGGGTAGCGGTTTCTGATCCACTTTATATTACAGCACAGGGTGTTGAGATTATCCGCAGAGAGCAGGAGAATAAACTTAGAAAGACACTTGCAAGAATAGAAGAATTAGTTAAAGAATATGAAGTAGAGGAAATCGTACTTGGACTTCCGAAGAATATGAATAATTCAATTGGTGAACGTGCAGAAAAGACCTTAGAATTCAAAGCAATGTTAGAGAGAAGAATAGGACTTAATGTTGTTATGTGGGACGAAAGACTAACAACTGTAGCTGCTGATAAGACTATGATGGAAGCCGGTGTCAGAAGAGAGAACAGAAAGAAATATGTAGATCAGATAGCTGCAACATTTATATTGCAAGGCTATTTAGATTCGCGTGCTGGACAATAGATATACGTGTATATACGTGGTGTAGTCTGCTTATGGCGAAGGCAGGTTATGCGTAATTATAGTCGCCAGGAAAAGAGGTTAATTATGTCACAGACAATCAAATTTACAGATGTTGAAACCAACGAAGAAATAGAATTTGAAGTTGTAGAAGAAACAAGAGTTAATAATGTTAATTATTTATTAGTTACAGAAAGTAATGTGACTGTAGATGCATCAGATGATGAAGTTGCATATATTTTAAAAGATTTATCATCACCTGAAGATACAGAGGCTAAATATGAAATTGTTGAGGACGATAACGAGTTGGAATATATTTCTAAAATTTTTGAAGAACTTTTAGAAGATGTAGATATAAATTAATTTGAATGGAGGAAATACTGTGAAACAGGATAGCACAGAGAAAATAAAAATAATACCACTTGGTGGCTTAGAGCAGATTGGTATGAATATTACCGCTTTTGAATATGAGGACAGTATAATTGTAGTGGATTGTGGGCTTGCATTCCCTGATGATGAGATGTTAGGTATCGACCTTGTAATACCTGATATCACATATTTGAAAGATAATATTGAGAAAGTTAAAGGTTTCGTAATAACACATGGTCATGAAGATCATATAGGTGCATTGCCATATGTATTATCAGAGATTAATGTACCAGTATATGCGACAAAACTTACACTTGGCATAATCGAAGGCAAGTTAAAAGAACACAATCTTACGAAATCGGTTAAGAGAAAGGTTGTAAAATACGGTCAGTCAATTAATCTTGGCTGCTTCAGAGTGGAATTCATAAGAACAAACCACAGTATTGTAGATGCAGCTGCACTTGCCATATTCACACCAGCAGGAACAATCGTCCATACAGGAGACTTTAAGATTGACTATACACCTGTATTTGGTGATGCGATTGATCTTACAAGATTCGGTGAACTGGGTAAGAAAGGTGTACTTGCACTTATGTGCGATAGTACAAATGTCTTAAAACCTGGATTTACAATGTCAGAGAGAACGGTAGGAAAGACATTTGACCATATATTTGCAGAGAATACTAATAGAAGAATTATTATTGCAACGTTTGCATCTAATGTGGACAGAGTTCAACAGATTATCAATACTTCTTATAAATTTGGGCGAAAAGTTATTATCGAGGGAAGAAGTATGGTAAATGTAATCAATACTGCAAGTGAGTTAGGTTACATTAACATTCCTGATAACACACTTATAGATATAGAACAGATGAAGAACTACCTTGATGAACAGATTGTACTTATTACAACAGGAAGTCAGGGAGAGGCAATGGCTGCACTTTCAAGAATGGCAGCATCTATCCATAGAAAAGTTACTATTAATAAAGATGATACTGTAATTTTAAGCTCTACACCTATTCCAGGTAATGAAAAAGCTGTATCAAGAGTAATTAACGAGCTTACAAGAAAGGGTGCCAATGTTATTTTCCAGGATACACATGTATCAGGACATGCGTGCCAGGAGGAAATAAAACTTATATATTCACTTGTTAAACCTAAATATTCAATTCCTGTACATGGTGAGTACAGACATTTAATTGCACAGGGGGAACTTGCTAAGACAATGGGAGTTGAAGAGGATAACGTAATTATCTTATCTTCAGGAAATGTGTTAGAGATAGGTTACGAGAATGCGAAAGTTGTAGATCAGGTTCCGGCTGGTGGAATCCTGGTAGATGGACTTGGTGTAGGTGACGTAGGTAACATCGTATTAAGAGACCGACAGAACCTTGCAGAAAATGGAATCATCATTGTCGTAATGACATTAGAGAAATATAGTAACCAGTTACTTGCAGGACCAGACATTGTTACAAGAGGTTTTGTATATGTTAGAGAATCAGAAAATCTTATAGATGAAGCTAAACAGGTTGTTACTGATGCAGTGGATGAGTGCCTTGATAAGCATGTAACAGACTGGGGCAAGATTAAGATGGTTGTTAAAGACAGTCTTAGTGATTATCTCTGGAAGAAGATGAAACGTAATCCTATGATATTACCTATCATTATGGAAGTGGAATAGAATAATGAGGAGTAATTGAAAATGTATGAAAAAGCTTATGAATTATCAAATGCCATTTTAGGAAGTGATGTATATAAAAGATTTATAAATGCAAGGGAAAGCTTAAAAAAGCATGAAGATTTATGTGCAAAAGCTAATGAATACAGGCATAAAAATTTTATTATACAGAATAGCACTTCGAACAACAGAGTAGATGAATTAAGAGAACTTGAAAATGAGTATAGAGATATATTAAGAAATACAATAGTTCGCGAATATCTCAATGCTGAATTGTTATTGTGTCGTACAATTCAAAAGATAAATGAGATAATAGTTGATGGATTAGATATGGATATTGATTTTTAATATTAAAGTATTCTTAAGAAATTTGATAACTATTTGATAATTTTATCAAATATAAGAAATGAGGTTTGAGATGAGTTCAAAACAGACATCAAGAAGTATATCACAGATAACTTCAAGTAAAACAATATCAAATAAATCGAAGAAAGCATCAAATAAAAAAGTACAGAATATGGCAAATATTTCTGTTAAAATATGCATATATACAGTGTTTATAGCCTTACTTATTATATTGTCAGTTAAAGGTTATAGATTCGGCAAAAATGTATTTTCAGAAAAAGGCTATGATGAAAAGCCGGGTTCAGATGTAACTATAACTGTAGATTCAGAAGAAAGTATTATGTCTGTTGGCAGTAAACTTGTAGATAATGGTATCATAGAGGATAGATTAGTATTTTATGTGCAGACGATATTATATGAAGGCAAGTTTAAAGCAGGAACATATACGGTTAATACTTCTGATTCGCCTGAAGAGATTATTAATATTTTATCAGCTGAGAAGTCGAAAAAAGAAGAGTAATATGATAATGAGCATTAATAAAGATAATTTAGCAGTTACGAAATCGTTAGAACAGTAAAAAATAATTTATAAATTCATAAAAGGAATAGAAAGATGATAGTAAATGAAAGAATTGTATCATATATACATTCATTGGAGAGAAGTAATGGAGAAGTATGTGATGAAATTGAAGAATTTGCTCATCAGACAAATGTGCCGATTATCCGCAAAGAAATGGAAAGCTTCCTAAGAGTTCTGATAGAGATAAAGAAACCGAAAAGGATATTAGAACTTGGAACAGCTATAGGATATTCGGCAATTTTAATGGCAAATACAATGTCTGAAGATTGCAGGATTACAACAATTGAGAATTATGATAAGAGGATGCCGATAGCCAGGGATAATTTTAAACGTGCCGGTGTAGAGGAAAAGGTAGAACTTCTAGAGGGCGATGCACTTGAAATATTGCAAAAAATAAATGAGCCTTATGATTTTGTATTTATGGATGCTGCCAAGGCACAATATCTCGTATATTTAAAAGAAATAATGAGACTACTTCCTGTTGGTGGAATACTTATTGCTGATAATGTGTTACAGGATGGAGAATTAGTCGAGAGCAGGTATGCAGTTGAAAGACGTAATAGAACCATTCATAGCAGAATGAGAGAATATCTGTATGAAGTAAAGAACATGAAGGAGTTAGAGACAACGATTATACCGATAGGTGACGGAATAACATTAAGTGTCAGAAAGGATTAAGTTTATGGAAAATTTTGTTAGTGATAATAAACAGAGAAGACATCCGGAACTTCTTATTCCGGCAAGTAGTCTGGAAGTTCTGAAAGTAGCAGTTATATTTGGAGCAGATGCGGTATACATTGGTGGAGAGGTTTTTGGACTTAGAGCGAAAGCTAAGAATTTTACACTTGAAGAAATGAAAGAAGGAGTGGAATTTGCACATGAACATAATGTAAAAGTATATGTTACAGCAAATATCTTAGCTCACAACAGAGATTTAGAGGGTGCATATGAATACTTTGAAGAGCTTAAAGATGTTAAGCCAGATGCATTAATAATCTCAGACCCTGCTATATTTACAATAGCGAAAGAAGTATTGCCTGATATGGAGATTCATATAAGCACACAGGCTAATAATACTAACTATGGAACATTTAATTTTTGGTATAAACAGGGAGCAAAGAGAGTTGTAACAGCAAGAGAACTTTCACTTGAGGAAATCAAAGAGATTAGAAGAAATATACCTGATGACTTAGAAATTGAAACCTTTGTGCATGGTGCAATGTGCATCTCATATTCTGGAAGATGTCTGCTTAGTAGCTTTATGGCGGGAAGAGATGCTAATCAGGGGGCTTGTACACATCCTTGCAGATGGAAATATTCAGTTGTAGAGGAATCAAGACCGGGACAATATATGCCGGTATATGAAAATGAAAGGGGAACATATATCTTTAATTCAAAAGATTTATGCATGATTGAACATATTAAGGAACTAGTTGAATCAGGAATTGACAGCCTTAAGATAGAGGGAAGAATGAAAACTGCTCTTTATGTAGCTACAGTTGCAAGAACCTATAGAATGGCTCTTGATGATTATAAAGAGAGCGAAGAATTGTACAAGTCAAGACTGCCATTTTATAAAGAAGAGATTGCTAAATGTACTTATAGGCAATATACAACAGGCTTCTTTTTTGGTAAACCTGATGAGAATACACAGATATATGATTCGAATACATATATTAAAGAATATACTTATCTTGGAATTATTGGAGATGAAGTGGATAGAAGTAATATTGTTAAAGATGACAACGCAGGAGTGTTATATGAAATTGAACAGCGTAATAAGTTCACTATTAGAGAGCAGATAGAATTAATGAAGCCTGATGGAACAAATGTGGAAGTGACAGTTATGGAAATATTTGATGAAAACGGCAATAAGATGGAATCAGCACCACATCCAAAACAAAAATTATTAATTAATTTAGGAACTAAATTAGATAAATATGACATATTAAGAAGAAAAGAAAAATAAAATCATTAGGAAAGGCACTAATAAGCGTTTTGCATCATAAATTATAGTAAAATGCTTAGAGGTGCTTTCTTTGAAAACATTTATGGAGCCACTTAGCAAAGAAGAGGAAGAATATTATTTAAAGCGCTTTAAAGATGGTGACAAGAAAGCTAAAGAAGTGCTTATAGAGAGAAATTTGCGCCTTGTAGCACATGTGGTAAAGAAATATGTAAGTACAGATATGGATAGAGGTTTAGAAGATATGATATCTGTGGGAACTATCGGACTTATTAAGGCAATAACCAGTTTTAATATGGAAAAAGGTAAGTTATCGACTTATGCTGCCAAATGCATTGATAACGAATTATTAATGATGTTGAGATATGATAAAAAGAAGTCAAAGGAAGTATCGTTATACGAACCGATAGGAACTGACCATGAGGGTAATGAAATAAGCCTGTTCGATATTATTGAAAGTGATGAGAAATCTATAGAAAGCCAATGCGAATTACAGGAAGATTTAATCAGACTGTCTGATGTAATTAACAAAGAACTGACACCAAGAGAATACGAAATTATTAAAATGCGTTACGGTCTAATGGGTGAGGAAGAAGTGACGCAGCGTGAAGTGGCTAGGATAATGGGGATATCAAGAAGCTATGTGAGCAGAATCGAGAAAAGAGCATTGGAAAAATTAAAAAAAGCAATTGAGTAAGAAAGTAAATCAAAAAAATTAAGAGCGAATTTTAACGTATAAAATGCTAAAACATATGATTTGAGTTCAAAAAGATTTTGCATGGACTAACATTTGTATATATGAAGGGATAAAAACATATCAATTACAAGTTGACATTGTGCTTTATTGTGTTAAAATTACGTTTGGAAATAAAAGAAAAATACTCAGGCTAAGGAGCGACTTTAAAATGGAGACATATGAAATATTTAAAGATTTGGCAATTATAATTATTGCGGCAAAATGTTGTGGATTACTGGCAAGAAAACTCCACGCACCTATGGTGGCAGGTGAGATTGTAGCAGGTTTGCTTATCGGGCCAAGTGTGTTAGGGGTTGTGGCACAGACAGACTTCTTATCACAAATGGCTGAAATCGGGGTATTACTGCTTATGTTTTGTGCAGGACTTGAAACGGATTTAAAAGATCTTATTAAGACAGGACCTAAGGCTATTCTGATTGCAAGTTCAGGTGTTGCTGTACCATTAGTTGGCGGTTATCTGTTATATAGTTGTTATTATGGATTTGCACCTAATGGTTCTGATAAATTTTATGAGGCATTATTTATCGGTGTTATCTTAACAGCTACATCTGTAAGTATTACTGTAGAAACTTTAAGAGAATTAGGTAAATTAAAAGGTGAAGTAGGAACTACTATTCTAAGTGCTGCAATAGTAGATGATATTATTGGAATTATTGTTCTTACATTTGTAATCGGTTTTAAGAGTTCAAGTGTATCGCCATCTAAAGTTGTAATTAACACTGTATTATTCTTCATATTTGCAATATGCGTAGGAATGATTATATATTATTTATTTAAGTTATTAGACAACAAACGACCACATAGCAGAAGAATACCAATATTTGGTCTGGCACTTTGCTTCATTATGGCATATGTTGCTGAAAAATATTTCGGAATAGCAGATATAACAGGTGCATTCGTAGCAGGAATAATACTCTGCAGTATTAAGGATTCAGAATATATCGCAAAGAAAATGGATATAAGTTCGTATATGTTATTTGGACCTGTATTCTTTGCAAGTATTGGTCTTAAGACAAATATTGATGGAATTTCAACTAAATTATTGATATTTTCAATATTATTTGTTATTGTAGGATTGATAGCAAAGATAATTGGTTGCGGATTAATGGCGAAACTTTGCAGATTTAAGAATAAAGATGCGTTAAGAATTGGTGTCGGAATGATGACGAGAGGTGAGGTTGCTCTTATTGTGGCACAGAAAGGTCTTGCAGTAAAGATGATAGATTCGGTATTTTTTACAACTGTTATTCTATTAATTATTGTATCATCTCTTATAACACCAATTGCTATGAAGCTTCTATATAAAAGTGGAGATTAATGAATGGAATTAAGCAGGAAAGAACTTGCGAAAATGAAAGAGGAGCAGTTAAAGCTTCAGAGAGAACTACATAGAAGAGAAAGAAAACTAAAATTTTTACAGGAAGATTTAGAAAAAAGAGAGCAAATGTTCAAAACACAGTGGGCGTTATTAGAACATGAGCTTTCTTTGTTTGCTAAAGAAAGAGAAGAATTTGAAAGAGAGATAAAAAAGCAGCAATATAGGTCAAGGCTTGAAAATGAAAAAACAATCTATAAAGCAAATGGCCGTATAAATGCTGGAATGTACTTCTTAGGCGTACATGACGAACTGTCACTTAAGAAAAGATATAGAGACCTGTTAAAATTATTTCATCCTGACAGTATGAATGGTGATGTTGATGCTATGCAGGCAATTAATAGCGAGTATACAAAGCTTAAGAAGAAATATGAGGAGATGTAGATGAAAATGTACCAGAAGTTGAAAAAATGTAAGTCAATAAAAGAGATATATGAGGTTATACCAGAGAAATTTTATGAAAAATGTGCAGTGGTACTTATATTTCTGATGAATATGGTTGTTGTGGTGGAAAGCCTGACAAAGATTATATATAATAAAGGCTCATATTGGAAAGTTATGCAAAATTATAATTTGTTTGGGAAGATATGTCTGATATATGTTATTATATATATAGGAAGTAGAATTTGTAAATTAAAATCAGATGAAATAAATAAGTATTTTAAAAATAATATATGGGATTTTTGCTTTTTAATGTTATTTTTATTATCTGTTGTATCAATTACGGTAGCACATAACAAGACGGAAGCAATTAATGGAGATTGGTATAGGCAGAATGGCATAAGAGCATACGTTGTGTATCTATCGCTTTATATTATAGGAAAAAGTATAGACACAGAAAAATATAAAAGATTTATATTTTGGACTATCACTATAGCATCAACACTACAGTGTATACTAATATATAAAGGATATGTTAATGATACAGGAAGATACGCAGGAATATTTGGAAACTCAAATCATTGTGGATATTTTATGACAATGGCAATATTTGCAATGATAGGATTGCTTGTTACGGAGAAAAGCCTTATTGTAAAATGTATTATGACAGTTATATATGGATTTAATATTATGTGTCTGATTCTTAATAATACATTTGGATGTTATCTTGCAGTTATAGCCGGAATAGTATTTTATGTTGTAGTATCCGCTGTTAAGAATAGAAAAAATCAGAGTTTGATTTATTATATATTGATGTACATACACATAATATTTGTATTTGTGATGATAAGCATCATAACAGATATGCATACAGGAATTGTATCAAATAATTTTAATATAACAGGAAACGACATAGTGAAAGTTACTGATAGAAGTGAAGAGGCCGGAAATGCGGGAACAGGGCGTTGGAAATTATGGATACATACTATGAAAATAATAAAGCGAAAACCAATATTAGGGTGCGGACCCGAAAATATTCAATTTGAACCCGGATACAAAAATGAACCACATAATGAATTTATACAAATAGCGGCTGAGCATGGGGTACCTGCGTGCTTGTTTTATATATTGGGTTTAATTACATTAATGATTCATAAAATAAAAAATCTTAAAAATGAAAGTGAATACACAATTATATGTGGCGCTATAGTATTTGCATATCTGATATCTTCGATGTTTGGCGTAATGATGTTCTACACAGCAGTTTTCTACTATACATTTCTTGGAATGGTATCGAAAAACAGAAATTTAACACAACATTATGATATTGGGGAAAATACATAAAAAATAAAAGTATAAAGTAGTTTTTTTGGTAAAAACTACTTTATTTTTTGTATTTTTTATGGTACACTATACCAAGAAAATCGAAAATGAGGGTAAGAAGTTATGGCTAGATACAATAAGATACGACTAGGTGACTGCCTGGTACAAAAAGGCATGATTACAGAAGAACAGTTGTCAGAAGCCTTAGTTAAGCAGAAAGAGAATGGCACTAAGCTTGGCGAGACAATTGTTGAATTGGGTTATGTCTCAGAAAATGATATGATTGATGTGTTAGTCGAGCAGCTTGGAATTGAGTATGTTGATGTTAGAAAGATAAAAGTTGATGAGAATGCAGCAAGGCTATTGAAAGAAGACTTTATGCGTAAGAATAGTCTTATACCAATTGCATTTGATGAACTTTTGCCAAATGTCATCAGAGTTGCAATGGCTGATCCGATGGACATCATAGCGATAGATGATATTTCTATTATAACCAATATGCAGGTAGACCCTGTATTGTCTACTAAGGGCCAGATAAATATGGCTATAGATAAGATATTTGGTGCGACGCAAGCTATGCAGGCTGCTGAACAGTACAGAAAAGAACGTGAAAGAGATAGAGAAAAAGCTGGACTCAATATGGATGAGGAAGAGGAAGATTCAGAACTTGATAATTCTCCGATCGTTCAGCTTGTTCGAAGCATATTAGAGCAGGGCGTAAGAAGGAGAGCCAGTGATATACATATTGAGGCACTTGAGTTTCAAGTAAGAGTCAGATTCAGAATTGATGGTGCTTTAGTTCAGGTAATGACATATGATATAGATTTATTACCAGCAATTGTTGCCAGAATTAAGATTATAGGCGGTATGGATATATCGGAGAAGAGAAAACCGCAGGATGGTCGTATTGCTATGACAGTCGACAGACGAGACTACGATGTCCGTGTATCTATATTACCGACTATTAACGGCGAGAAAGTCGTTATGCGTTTGACTTCTAAAGAGAATCTTACGAGAGATAAGAAAAACTTAGGCTTTTCAGAGGAGGAATTAGAGAAGTTTGATAGAATATTAAAGAACCCACATGGAATCATACTTGTAACAGGACCTACTGGTTCAGGTAAATCTACAACATTATATACGGCATTGAGTGAACTTAATACAGAGGACGTTAACATTATAACAGTTGAGGACCCTGTAGAAGCAAACATGGAAGGAATTAATCAGGTGCATGTTAATGAAAAAGCGGGACTTACATTTGCAAGCGCATTAAGATCTATTCTCCGTCAGGATCCGGATATAATTATGATAGGTGAAATTCGAGACGGTGAGACTGCTGGTATAGCTGTAAAAGCGGCTATCACAGGACATTTAGTTGTTAGTACATTGCATACAAATGGTACAGCGAGTACAGTAACCCGTCTTGTAGATATGGGTATGGAATCTTACTTAATAGGTGATGCTTTGGTAGGCGTTATAGCACAGCGACTTGTAAGAAGACTATGCCCTGAGTGTAAACGGCTTGTTTACGCGACTGAAGATGAGAAGAGATTATTAGGTGTTACGACACCTGGTGATTTACCGATATATGAACCGGTTGGCTGTGAGGCTTGTGGTAACACAGGATACCATGGACGAATCGGTGTATATGAGATAATGCCTGTTACAAATGACTTAAGAATAAAGATTGCTGCAGGAGCAAGAGCTGACGAGATTAAAGAACAGGCGGTCAGTGAGGGTATGAGCACATTAAGTGTAAGTGCAGCAAAATTATGTGTGCAAGGTGTAACTTCATTTAAAGAAGCACTTAAGATAGCATATGAATCAGAATAAGGAGGCAGTTAGAAAATGATATCTATTGAAGAATTACTAAATGTTGCGGCCGAACATAACGCGTCCGATGTACATATTACAGTTGGAGTTCCGCCTAAGATGAGAGTGAATGGCGATTTACTTGATATGGATTATCCAAGATTGATGCCTGATGATGCAGAGAACATTATTATGAGCATACTTGATAAGAGGCATAAAGCTATATTTGATGAGAAAGGTGAAGTGGATTTCTCAATATCTATACCTATGGTAGGAAGATACCGTGTTAATATATTTAGACAGAGAGGGTCAATGGCAGCAGCACTTCGTGTGGTTGGTACAGAGATTCCTAATCCGGATAAGTTAGGTGTTCCTAAGGCAGTACAGGACTTACATAAGAGAAAGAGAGGACTTGTGTTAGTAACAGGACCTACAGGTTCAGGTAAATCTACAACACTTGCTTCTATTATAGATTTGGTTAATACAAATACATCTTCACATATTATTACATTGGAAGATCCTATCGAGTATATGCACAAGCATAAGAAAGCTATGGTTAACCAGAGGGAGATTGGATTGGACTCTATGTCATATAATAATGCATTAAGAGCTGCACTCCGTGAAGACCCTGATGTAATCCTTGTTGGTGAGATGCGTGACTTTGAGACAATTTCGATTGCGGTAACAGCAGCAGAAACAGGACATCTTGTATTCTCTACATTGCATACAATTGGTGCAGCAGCAACAATTGACCGTATTATTGACGTATTCCCTACACATCAGCAGCAACAGATAAGAGTTCAGTTATCAATGGTATTAGAGGCTGTTATATCTCAGCAACTTATTCCTACAGCTGACCATAAACGAAGAGTTGCAGCATTTGAGGTAATGATAACGAATCCTGCGATTAAAAACCTTATTCGTGAAGGTAAAACATATCAGATTCAGTCTATGATCCAGACAAATAAGAAATTAGGAATGCAGACTATGGATGATGCGCTTTATGATTTATACAGACGTGGAGAGATAACGGGAGAGAGATGTGCTGCATATGCACAGGATATCGTGTCTATGGACAAACGTTTACGAGGAATTATCTAGATAATATGATAGAATATTTGGACAATGTTACTAAATATGTAGCCAGACATTGTGCAAAATGATAAAAATATTAACAAAATATTAATAAAGTTAAAACAAGTGGTAAATAAAAAGAAAATATGATATAATTTGTACATAATTTAGTACAAGATTAAAAAAACTCTTAGAGAGGAGTGAAAAGATGCCAAATTATAAATATACCGCATATGGTAAAGATGGCAAGGAAATAAAAGGCTCTGTCGAAGCAGAAGACAAAGAAGCTGCTTTGCAACAGATAAAGAATGCCGGAAACATTCCGGTAAATGTTTCGGAAGAAGGTATTTTTGATAAAGATATTAATATCTCGTTTGGTGGTAATAAAGTATCAGCAAGAGATTTAAGTATCTTCTGCAGACAGTTTGTTAGTATATCTGGTGCTGGTGTATCGATAGTAGATGCATTGGAAATGTTAGCTGACCAGACAGAAAGCAAAGAGTTAAAAGCAGCTATAATCGACATAAAAGTATCTGTTCAGAAAGGTGAGACGCTTGCTAACAGTATGAGAAAGCAAGGTAAAATATTTCCACCTATTATGATAAATATGATTGAGGCAGGTGAGGCTTCTGGTAACCTGGAGGTTTCATTTGATCGAATGGCTACACAGTTTGAGAAACAAACAAAACTACAGGCACTGGTTAAGAAATCTATGATATATCCTATAGCATTAATGGTTGTAGTAATCGGTGTAGTTGTTGCAATGATGATTTTAGTTATTCCGTCGTTCTCAGAGATGTATGCAGATATGGATCAACAGTTACCGGCTCTTACAAGAGCATTGGTTGCGTGCAGTGATTTTATAGTTGATAAATGGTATATATTAATAGCTGTTATTGCTATTATAGTTATAGCATTCAAGGTATTTGCAGCAAGTGAGAAAGGTACATATATATTAGCAAATATGTCGATGAAAGCACCAATATTTGGCAAGCTTACAGTGAAGTCAGCTTCAGCACAGTTTGCAAGAACTCTTTCGACACTTACAGCGTCTGGTATCTCTATGATAGACGCACTAGAAATTGCAGGTAAGACTATGAAGAATGTAATATTTAGAGACGCTGTTATGGAGGCAAGGGAAAAAGTTGCACAAGGTAGACCGTTATCTGAACCACTTAAGAATGGAAAAGTATTTCCTAATATGATAGTTCATATGATAGGTATCGGTGAAGAAACAGGTAATATGGAAGATATGCTTATTACGGCAGCATCATATTATGAAGAAGAAGTAGAAGTGGCTACTCAATCGACAGCAGCAGTTATTGAGCCACTTATAATAGTAGTTATGGCAGCTATTGTCGGAACAATTATTATGGCGATACTTATACCTATGTTTGGTATGTATGACTTGGCTGGTGGCGATGAAGCTTAGAATGAATGATATAAGAAAGGTGAGGTGCATGAAAAAGGATAATAAAGGTTTTTCACTTATAGAATTAATTATAGTTATTGCCATTATGGCTGTGCTCGTAGCGGTAATTGCACCAAACCTTAGCAAATATCTATCGTCGTCCAAGCAGAAAACTGATATATCTAATATTGATACAATCAAAGGCGTGATTGAACAAAGTTGTGCACTTACAAATACTGAAGTGTCTGAACCACAGAGCCTCGGGACTTGGGTGGAACTGAAAGAAAATAGTGTATACTATGATTCCGATGCAGCTGACGTCGATGGTTATACGGCTTTTTCAAGAAGTGTTGCAGAAGCATTAGGAGAGGTCCCAAAGTCTAAAGTTACAGGAAAGGATTTCTGGGTAAAGATAGAACAGGATTCAACAACTGGAATATATACTGTAACAGTGAAGTCAAAATCATAATTTATGTTCATAACATCAGAAGATGTTAATGATAAATAAAATAATATTATAAGAAAAGGAGTGTTAGTTTTATGAAAAAAACAAACAACAAAGGTTTCTCATTAATCGAGCTTATTATCGTTATTGCTATTATGGCTGTCTTAGTAGCAATCATAGCTCCAAACTTAACAAAATATCTTGGTAAATCCAAGAAAAACACAGACAAAAAAAATCTGGATGAGATTGAATCAACTTTAAAGACATGTATTACTGATTATGATATGGAATATGATGAGTTATTAGCAGATGGTGGTACTTTGACAGTTACTTTTGGCGCAAGTGGTGCGACACTTTCAACAGCTAATGCTAATTTTAAGTCTATTGTTGATACAGCAATTGATGCAAGCAAGACAAAGAGCAAAGATAAAAATAATAAATATGCTATTGCTACAATAACAAAGTCAAGTGGTACATATGGCATTAAAGTTGAGTTTCAGTCATAGTTAGAAACTAATTTAAAATCAAAAGCAAAGGTAGATAGACACAATGAATACATTCTTAATAATAATTACTATAATATATGGAATAATAATAGGCAGCTTTTTAAATGTATGTATATATAGGATACCTAAGAATGAAAGCATTGTGACGGACAGGTCACATTGTATGACTTGTGGGCATAAGCTCAAGTGGTACGATTTGGTACCACTTGTAAGCTACCTTACATTAGGTGGTAAATGCAGATATTGTAAGACGAAGATTTCTAAACAGTATCCGGTAATTGAATTTACTAATGGTGTATTATATGGAATACTTGTAGTAGTTAATGGATTCAATATATCAACCATACTATTTTGTTTGTGTTCATCTGCATTATTAGCACTTAGTGTTATTGACTGGAGAACATTTGAGATTCCAATAGCCTTTAATATTTTCATCGGTATTTTGGGCATTATAAGATTACTTACAGATTTAGAACATTGGTATGTATATATCATTGGATTCTTTGCAGTAAGTGGTTTTTTATATTTATTATTTTTAATTACTAAAGGAAGAGGTATTGGCGGTGGTGACATTAAATTAATGGCTGCTGCAGGCTTACTCATAGGCTGGAAGAATATTATTCTTGCTTTGGGAATAGGATGCGTATTAGGTTCGATCATTCATATTATTCTGATGAAAGTCCAGAATAAGGAAAGAGTGCTTGCATTCGGACCATACCTGTCATTAGGTATATATATAGCTATGTTATATGGTAACCAGATTATTGAATGGTATATAAATACGTTTATTTATTAATAAAAACTATTGAGGGAGGCTAAGAGATGGCATCTAAAACATTAACCATTGAAATTGGTAATGAATTCATTAAAGTCTGTGAAGCACAGGTTAATAAGAATAATGTAATGGTTCATCATGCAATTTCAGTACAGACACCACAGGATACCGTAGAGGATGGATTTGTTAAGGATATTACTCAGGTATCAGAAGCTATAGGAAGAGCATTAACACAGGAACAGATTACAGCTAAGGAAGTTACATTCGTACTTAACTCATCAAGAGTAGCTACAAAAGAGGTAATTATTCCTTATGTTAAGATGGACAAAGTTCAGGAATTAATTAATGCAAATGCTTCAGAATATTTCCCTGTTAATATTGATGATTATGTATTATCTTATACAATTCTTGAGGCTAAGAAAACTAAGGAAGAACAGAAGATGAGAGTTCTTGTCTATGCCGCACCTGAGAGAATGGTAGAGAGCTATTTCAATCTTGCTAATCTTCTTGGAATGAGAGTTAAGGCAGTGGATTATGCTGGTAACAGTACATTGCAGTTAATTAAGATTCAGATTGATGAAAGACCAACTTTAGTAGTTCAGTTAGGTATGGATACAACTATTGTATCTGTTATGAATAATAATGTATTACAATTACAGAGAACAATTCCGTATGGTGAATCACTTTTGCTTAATTCCGTAATGGAGAGCAGAAATGTTAAGGCGAATGTAGCTCTGGAATTATTAGCATCAGCACAGATTGTTAAGAATTCTCTTGAAGAAGATGAGACTACTAATTCATTAAAATATCTTATAAGTAATGTAAACAGAGTTATTGAATATTATTCAAGCAGAAATACAGAAGCACCACTTCAGAAGATTGTAATTATCGGTGAGGGTGCAGATGTGCTTGGAATGGATGTCTTGTTCTCTAATGAAACAAGCCTTCCAGCAGAACGTTTAACATTATTAAAGAATGTTGAATCATATAACAGAATTAAATTGTCTACATCATTATTGAAACAGTATATGGCAAATGTAGGTGCAGCACTTAATCCTATACATTTACAACCTAAGAAGTCAATAAGTAGTAAAGCTGAAAAGGGTGCAAATGTTAATATAGTACCATATGTAGCGACTATGGTAGTGATGCTTGCAGCTTCGGTTGTACTTGCAGTAATTCCACTTACTAGATATACTGTTAAGAATAACGAGAAGAAAGATATGGAAAAAGAAATTAAGAATTTATCCAGTGTAAATGAAATATATAGTGAATATTATAATGCTGAGGATAAATTAGCTGATTTAAAGGCATTCTATTTGTCAACATGTAATAATACTGAATGGGTATATAACCTATTTGAATTTTTAGAAAAGGATATGCCAAAGAACATGTTATTTAATACTTTGGCAGTTGATTCTGGAAATGTAACTATATCAGGTGCTACTATCTATGAATATGAACTTGCTGGTGTACTTAATTCATTAGAGCAGGAGAATCATATTAGTAACATTGTAACAAGTGGATATACTCATAATAAGGATAAAGGAACAGTTACTTTTGATTTAAGTTTCAGTATAGTTAGTGATGATTTAGCGGAAGTTGAGACTACAAATGGAGAGGAGGCTAACTAATATGAGTGAAAATAGAAATAATATGAATAATTTAAGATATGTATTTATATTAATAGGTGTGTTAGCATTATTAGCATCATATTTCTTAGTATTCACTAAATATAATACTAAGATAAGTGATATTTCAGATGAGATAAAGACTCTTAAAACAGAAAGAGACAGGCTCAAGGAGCTATATGCTAATAAAGATAATATAAAGTCTCAGACAGCATCACTTGAGAGTGACATAGACAAAGAATTAAGCAAATATGATGGTGGATTATCATATAAAGCAGAGATTATGGACACATATAATATGACACAGGACTTGAAGGTTGATGTTAATTCTCTTACTTTAAATGCTAAGGAAGTACCATATACATTTGGACAGCTTGCTTCTGTAAATCCTAATGGTGGTTCTAGTGATGTGGGAAAATATACAAGTGAATCAATGAGTTATGATATATCGACAAATGGTACATATGACCAGCTGAAACAGATTATTAAATATATAATTGATACAAATGGAAAGAGAAAAGCATTAAAAACAATATCTATATCTGGTGGTGGACAAGAGGAATTGAATATGACTGTATCATTAACAGAATATGCAATTGCCGGCGAAGGAAGAGAAATCCAGAAGGTAGAGATACCAGATTATGAAAAATCTACAAACAATTTATTCTTCAATCAGGTTATTGTAAGAGTAGCAGAATAAAAACATCTTAGCCAGTGAAATTCACTGGCTAAGTGTTAAATATGAGAATAATTAAACGACCTTTTAAGAAGGGAGAATTTAGTGAATGAATTATGAAAAAAAATTGAATAAGAATAACAAAGGTTTTACGTTATTAGAGTTAATATTGACAGTTGTTATATTAGCTCTGGTTACGGCTCCCTTTTTAAGTAGTTTCGTTTCGGCATCAAGGGCGAATCAAAAATCTAAACGCATACAGGAAGCTAATGAATTGGGAGAATATATTATTGAACAGTTCAAGGCAACTTCAGTAGATCAATTAGTAACAACATATAAATTAACGGCAGACGGTTCATATATAATTGATTCAGCAACTGGTTCGGCATATAGTAAAAATTCTACAAAATATACAGGTAAAGTATCAAAGAACTCTGCCGATGCAGCATTGCCTACTGGTATGAGGAAAGGATATACGGCGGAACTTACTCTTACACCTGCGAAGAATGTAGTAAATGCGGATTATGCAATACCAGTAATAGACAATTTGGATAAAAAAGTATGTGCAGTTTTCAATAAAAATATTACTAAATATGATAATTTGTACACAGGAGCATCATCAAGAAAAGTTACTATTGAAGTTGAAAAAAGTGCTACAAAGTATAAAGTTAAGCTAATAGTAGATATTAAGAATGTTTCGGGCAGTATATTAGGTACTAACTCGATAACATGGGAATATGATACTGTACCATCAGTTTATGTGTTGTATAAACCATTAAGCGTAAATGATGAAATTGAAATTAAAAATAATATATATAATGCTGCTGATTTTGAAGTGGCAGGTGAAAAGAAGAATGTTGGAGTATATATTATTAATCAAAAAGATTCAACCGGGCTGTATTACAATAGTATGCCGGCTTCAAGGATTAAAGTATATGAGGCATCTTCAGCTATATCAGGTAATACATACACATTAAATAATCTTATCAGTCCAACTAGTACATCATCTATGTTAACTAACACAACGTTATATACTAATATAGGAGATGTTAAGAATAATCTTTCAGCAAGTAAAGACAATGGAAATGTAAATGATACAGTTAAGATGATTAAAATTGATACAGTTTATAACTTAGATGTAACAGTTAAATATGAAGGAAAGAAAGTTTCTGATTATAATTCAACGAAAGTTGTCGGAGAATAGGAGGTGGCAGAATCAATGTTTAAAATTAAAAAGTTAAATAATAAAGGTGATACTTTAGTAATTGTGCTTATAGGTATATTTGTATTATCAATTCTAGGTACACTCATTTTAGGTGTAACTGCCACTAACTTATCTATGAAAGCAAATGAGAATAAAAATGAGAAAACATTTTATTATGCAGAGAAAGCTGTGGACGAATTATATGCTGGTATTGGCGAAGAAGTAATGGATGCCGTACAGGAATCATATAACGAAGTACTTGTTAATTATGTAAGCTATGGTTCAGGTGTTAATGCAAATGATAAAATGGTAGAATTGCTGAATAATAGACTTGTCAAACTTTATGATAATAAGAAAATAGATAAAACAGCATCAGGATTAGATGTTAAAAAAGTAATAGAAAGATGTGTAAGTAATGGATACATTAATAGCGTAACCGGATATACATTTGATTGTAAAGCACCTGATGGTTCTGCTGATGTTGTATTTTATGAGAAAGCAGTTGGAAGTACAGGCTATACTGAATTAACAGGAAGTACTATTGATGTAAAAGATATAGATAGAATATCTATAAAAAATATCGAAGTAAAGTGCATATCAAATCAGGGATATTCTTCAAAGATTAAGACAGATATAGATATCAATATTCCAGAGTTTAATATTGATTTTACAGATTCAGATACTACTATGGATTTACAGGATTTATTAAAATATAGTCTTATATGTCAAGGTGGAAATTTATCAAATGATGTGGCTAAGGATGGTGCTGTAAATAGAATACATCCGGCTATTGAGATAGCAAATGGTGCAAATGTAACTATTTCAGGTAATTTGTATGCTGATGGAACAGCATATGATGCAAATAAAGTTACTAATGCGGCAGGAACTGAATACTGGGTTAATAAATCGCCAATGGTAGTTGTAAATAAGAATCAATCTATAAGAATTAATGAATCAGCTACATTAAGATTGAACTCTAAAATTGTTAACTGTAATAATGATATTGAAGTTGGTGATAACTCTGGTCTTATCATAAGAAACAGAAATGGTGAAGAAAAAACGGATACCACAGATACAATGCAGTTATTCGCTGATAATATTATTACTAAAGCAGGAACATCTAATGCAACAATAGATATTGTTGGTAATACTATGTTAAAGGATGACTTGCAGCTTGATGGAAACAAATCTAATGTTAAGATAAAGGGAAATTACTTTGGATACGGATATCGAGATGATGATAATGATGGTAATGAAGATAATACCGGAGCGATAACAGGTTTTGTTGATGTTGGATTAACCACAACTGAGCATGAAAGAAGCAGTGCAATCGTAATAAATGGAACAGGTGCCAATGTAGATATGTTAGGTGTTAATAAGTTAATATTAGCCGGCAGAGCTTATATTGATTTAGATGCGAGTGGAAAAAACACATCGTATATGACAGGTGAATCTGTATCATTTAAAGGAAATCAGAAAATGTATCTTGCTGATACAGAGTTATCAGGAAGTAAAGTGGCAGGAACTAATCCAATATCATATTCTGAGTTATTATCAAAAGCAGGTATAGCAGACGGTGCCGAGATAACATATTCGGATTTGAATCTTCAAGATGAAAATAGTGTAGTTGCAAAGAAAATTAAGTTTGACAATATGGTATATTTCTATGTAAAAAATAATAATCCTGTAACACAGACTCAGTATTTTATTAATGCATATCATAATAATATTGATAAAAGAAAGGATTTAAAAACACAGGTTGAAAAATTAGATGTTCATCAGTTATCATTTTCAAATTCTGTTAAAGCCTATACTGCAGGTGCATTAATGCAGGTTGGTAGGACAACATCTAATAATATAGAGGTAACAAATCCGGTATCAGGTGCATTAGGTATTGCTAAAAATGAAGCACTTAGTTTAATGGAAGTTATTAAAAACAGACTTAATAATTTAACACCTTCACTTAAGGACGTTAGTGAGAATTATATATTAGGTCAGGATAATACATTAGTAGCAGGTTCTACAAGTGATGAATTACCATTTGATTATCTTATCAATAGAGAAAAATTATATGATAAATGTGGTACTGGAAGATTAACAAAAGAGATAGATTTACAGAATTTAACATCAGGTGCTCTTACAACTGAGGGCTTAACATCAGATGAGCAGAAACAATTCATAATGAAAGCCAGAGACATACTTGATAACTATGCTGGTGGATGGGTTGGTAAAAAATTTGGATTTATACTCAGTTGTGAAGGTGGTATAGGAAATTCTCCTATAGAATTAGATGCTGGTGTTATAATTACAGACACACCTTATCAGATTAATAAGAATTTTACCGGTTTAATCATATGTAATGGAAAAATGACGGTAAGTGGAAATGTTAGCATCCAGGCATGTGAAGAACTTAGTGGATTATTATTTACATATATTCCATCATTACAAGATGTTTTAGGTCCATCATTTAATAAAATAGGTGTGGCAGAAGATGGTACAGTAGTTGATGTAAGTGCACTTAAATATACAGATATTGTAGATAAATCAAATTGGAAGAAAGATTAATACATCATTATCAATTATATTATTATAAGACAATTATAGAATTATAAACGTAAAGGAGAGGAATTTTATCGTGAATAAAAAGAAAAAGAATAGAGGATTTTCATTGATTGAAATAATCGTGACTATTGCAATTATGGCGGTTATTACAGCCGGAGCGGTCTCAATATATTCATTGATAAATTCCTCAAAATTAAAATCAATGGCGGGTAAGGTTAATGATGCTATTAGTAATGTAAGGTCAGATACATTAACTAAAGAAGGTGTATATGGTTATTTGATGAAATATGATAATACAGAAAAATGTTGTACCATATGTCTATATAAAGATGGAAACACAGCCAATCCGTATAAGAAGATTTCTTTAGGTAAATCAGGCCGTTATTATGTGAAAGATAAACTCGGAAATCCATATTACCTTGATAAAGTTGATACAAATAGTCTTAAATTTGAATTTGAAAAGTCAGACGGGTCGTTTAAATTTATTAAGGCAACATCATCTGGTACAGCAATAGATATGGATAATTGCATATATGTTGAATATTCAGGAAAAGTTAAGAAGATTAAGTTAGTAAAATTAACAGGCAAACATTATATAGAATAGTAGTTGATTTACAATACATATTAAATGAAAGGGATAGTTTATGAGAAGTAAAAATTTCAAAGACAATAATAGCGGTTTAACCTTATTGGAATTAATCATTGGTCTTGCAATTTCTCTTATAGTAATTGTAGCTGCATTTTCATTTGTTAATGTTGGAATCAGCTCATATGATAATACTAATAAGACTACAACTTTACAACAGGAAGTGTCATTTATAAATAATATACTTGGTAATGGTATAAGAAGTGGTTCAAAAGATCAAGTGACCATAGTGAAATATGACACAGGAGATAAGGCACTTTATACAGGTACAAAAGTATTCTATTACAATGCGGGTAAAGAGTCTTTGTACATATATGAAGGTAGTGAATGGAAAACCGCAGCAATTACATCGGATAATAATGATAATCTGGTATCTAAATATGTAAAATCATTTGATGTGAATTATGAGAAAACGGATACTACAACTACAACACCAACTACATATAATAATGGAGATGAATATACTGGATGTTCAAATCTGTTAAATGTTCATATGAAAGTACAGGTGAAAAATAAAAAGGATGAATCACAAATTATTTATAATATTAGAAATAATAGTTAATATTTAGAGATAAGGAGGAAGAGAGAATATGGCTATTAAGAATTTCATAGTTAAGAATAAAAAGAAAAGTATTTGTTTTCTTACAGCTTTGATAATATGTATCGTGTCGGTTTTTTCAGTTATTATTGTCAAGCAGATTAATGCCGGCGTATTCAGAAAAGATGAAAACGGAAATAATGTTTCGGTTAATGAAATCAAAATTCTTGAAATTGTTGCAAGAGAAGGTGAGCAGGTTCTTGGTTATACTGTAGAAGGCCAGGAGCCTATTAGTGTTTCTAATATTGAAAGTTACAAGGGCAACATGGATTTAGATGTTACTGACTTTAAGAATGTAACAGGATATGATGTGACAAAGAAAGCTAATAATGATGGCACATTTAGTTATAAAGTAAATGGTTCAAAGCTTAATAGAACATTTAATAATAATGTGCTTGGTGAATCAATGTCAAAAGGTGAGATACAGGTTAAAGCTATTCAGGCCGCAGATGTTAAGGTAAGTGATGTTGAATGGGCTGATTTAATCTATATTAACTCAAATGATTATAACAGTAATCTTATGTATTATTATGACCAGTTTGTATGCAATGGTTCTATGGGGATTGAGCCTGGACAACTTGGTCAGAATTACAATGATGTATATTTAGTAAATCAGGATAAATTATATAGTTCAATTGATAAGATTATCCGTTCAGTAGGCAATAAGAAAGTTGCGGATACACTTACAAACGAAGATTTTGAATATGTTCAGATTAAACTTGCTAATCAGGAAGAAATTAATGCTAATCTTTCTAATTATAAAGAATATAATTTAAGTTATTATAGAGAAAAGTTTGGAAGTCTGGACGAAGAGATATCAGATAATATTGAAGAGGGGATTACAAGAATTAATAAATTATTAAGCGATATTAACAGTGAAGCAGAAGAAACAGCATTAGGTAAGTTATATGATTTACAAGGCAGAACCCTGACAGATGAAGAAAAGGAAGAAAATAAAGTATATTTCTTACCAGCAGGATTTAGTAATTATTTAGAATTTAATGCAGATAAGTATTTTAATGAAATTTCTACATATACACTTGGAATTACAGCAACTAATATTAAAGCGATAATTAATAATGTGAATGCAGATGTTTCTGTAGAATCATTAAAGACATTACTACAGTATAAGAATAAGGCTGTTCAGGCATTGAATAATCCACCTGTCGATCCGGAAGCAGATAAATACGGATTCACACAGGATGATTATGATACAATTTCAGAATGCTTTAAAAAGGTTAACCTTGGAAATATAAATGAAGGAATATTATTTAATTATACAGAGGCATTTTTAAATGAATCATTTAAATTCACAACTGCTGATGCAGAAGCTATAAGAGGACTTATTGATAGTGTTAATAAAGCTAAACAGGATGAGGTATTAGATGAATTAGCAAATGCAGTTGCAGATGAAGAAAAAATGAACAATTTCTGTGATAATGCAGAGACTAATTTTGAATATGCAGATATTAACGGATATGACAAATATTATATTAATAATTATATAGATGCATTAAAGCAGCTTACAGATGCAAATACATTTAAAACAGATGCAAAATGTGACTTGACTAAAATTGAAAAATTCATTGAAGATGTAAATAAGAATACAGAAGTATTTGAAGATGTTGAAGTATCATGTGATTTAGTATGGAAAGTTGCGACATCTATTTACAATAAGGCAATGAGCGAAGATGTTGCATTAATGTATAATACAGAGTTACTTACTAATAAGACACTTGGTGATTATACACAGGATTTAACAGAAGTGGCTAAAGCTAATGAAAGTGTTATGAATTTAGCTAACAGAGAAAAAGTAGATAATACTAATAACGTTTATAAATTACTTTTATTATCAAGACAGATTAGAGATTCTTATTACGCTGACAATCTATCAGCTAAGATAGATGTTAGTGGAGTATATTATCCAGCAGGATTAGATGGTGAAGCAGAGGGTATTAATAGCTGGAATATGAATACCTTTGATGGCGATGACGGAAATGTAGGTGATACATCTATTAATTACGCAAAATATCGTGAGCCTGAAGTTGTTGGACAGACATATGGCTCAGATGGTACAAATGGTTCATCAACCAATTACGTATATAAGAGAATATATAGCTTTACAGGTGACCAGTTCTTTGGTGGAGCCAAATTCACATCAGATGCTGTTTCAGATGATAAAAGTTATATAATTACTGCTAATAGTGGATATTCAGATTCGACAACAGATTTAATTGTTACTTCAGATTTGGAAGATGATAATTATATATTGATAAGTGCAGAGAATAATGCATCATATCAGACAAATAATTGTATATATGCACATTTCTGGGATGATAATAATATTTCATATAAGGAAGAATTTGTAAAGGTATCAGGTGAAGCTAAAGGCTCAAATGGTAAATATACATTATATAAAGTTTGTGTTCCAAAAGGATACAGACATGTGTTACTAACTAATATAGCATCATGGAATGGAAATATTAAAACTGCGGATTATACATTACCTTCTGATTATAAAGGAAAACTTTTCTACATTAGTGGAAATACTATTAAACAGGATACAAGCGGAAGAAATAATTATGTATTAGCAGGTATTAATAATTCTAAATTGAATGATACAGTTGTATTTAATGGTTCAATGGATATGAAGTTCTGGGCATATAATAATGAAGTTGCAAGTAATAATTTTACAGCATCATATAGATTGTATGTAGATAATACTGTTATCTTTAGCAGTAATGATGCAGGTTACCATTATCTTGAAGGTGTATCTAATGCTGGAAACCAGCCGTTTACGATGAGTGATACAATTAAGATAAAAGATGCACAAACAGTAATCGTAGGTGATGATGAGATTAAGTTATATGCTAATGATGGACAGAATTTCCGTGGACAGCTTCTAAGTCTTTCATCAAGTAATAAGCTTAGGATAGAACTTAATTATAATGATGCTTCAGGTGTGACACATACGAGCAACTATTATTACCAGATGGCAAAACCAGCATATGATTTTAAGGTTACTAACTTTATTAAGGATGGTCAGATTGAATATGTTAATTTTGCAAATTTACAATTCACATATACAAATATGGATTATGTAAGATATTCCGTAGATAATGGCGCATTCGCTGAAATAACAGCAGATAATAACTTAATAAGCATTGGTTCTGATAAGAATATTGGTGATACAACTCAACTTATTGTTAAGTATAAACCAGTTGGTGGTGATGAAATTGTTATTACAACAACATTAAAGAAGTCAGAGTTAGCAAGTGTTGAGCATAATTATTTATCAGAAAATACAGCAACTAATAGTTCAGGACTTACAAATGATCCATTATTAACGACTACTGAGAATAGTGCTATAGTTGGTAAGACTAAAGGTGACGTATTAGTATACTTATTAAGAGTATCACTTATGAATGTTAATTATCCAATTAATGTATTAGAGGTACAGCCTCAGGCTCATGCAACTGATTTAGATAATGCTAATATGGCTAAGAAAATTCTTCAGGCACTTAAGGTTGATATACCGAGTGATATAAACAAGAATTATAAGAAGTATGTAAATGTTACAAGTATGAGCGTTAAAGAGTTTAATACTAGAAATGATGAGTTAACAGCAACTTATGATTTAATATATTTTGGTATTAACCCTGGATATCAATATGTATCAACAAGTGGCAAGACAAGTGGACGAACAAAGTATAATGATAGTTCAATGGATGGACTTATTTATACAGGTATTGGTGATAAATATACTATTCATTCTGCATTTGGTGGTATGGCTGCATCAGATTATGAATATATTAATAATTCAAAAGGAAATAATGTTAAAAGTGGAATGTCAGATGATTTGTATAACACTTGGAAGAAATATTATACAACAGGTATGACAGGAAATAGTAATTCTTCTTGGAATCTTAATATGTTAGATAGCATTTCAGGACGTTATTATATGAAAAATGGAATGAAGACAACAAGAATTGGTGGTAATGATATAACTGTCAGAAAAATGAACGAATTGTTAGAATATCTTAAGAGTGGATATCCAATTTTATTAGCTGATGAGATTATGAATTGTGATAATTCAGACATTTATGATGATAATAATGGATATGAAAAAAATAAGAATACATATACTAACAATGTAAGCAGATGGCCTTATGTAGATCATAATTCTAAAATGTATAATTTCATTTTACAGGCTAAAGCATTAGGTAAAGATGAAAATGGCAATTATACTGGACTTGATAGTGATGGCAATAAGGTATTTATGGATAATAAGTCATATGCAAGTTTGGTATCTATATCTAAAATGAGTGACGGTTCAAATCCTGAGTATTTGTCATCAGACAATAAATTTGAAGGTGGATTAAGATTTGCTTTCAAGAGAGTTGAAATTCTTGACTTTGAGTTTAAGAGTGGACCAAAACAGTATGATGAAGGCGTAAGTTCAGGTAATACAGGTAAATATATTGAAGCTAATGAGCAGGAACATAGTTTGTATAATATCAATTTAGGATTTAAAGATGGAATTAAAATTAATGAAAATCAAATTGATGGAAAATATATTTATAAAGTATACATAGATAAATCTGGCGTTGGTAAATTTGAAGATGTTGATACGGTAGAATTATCACCTGAATATGAATTAATTAAAGATAATGATGGATATGTCACAGGTGTACATATATATGGAAACTGGCCAGAGAATATAGAAGGATTTATTCCTTGGAAAGTTGAAGCTGTTGATGTGAATAATGCTGGTCTTAAATATACATATATTGGAAATTCAGCATTTAGACGTAAAGAAGCTAAGGATGTCTATGTTTTATGGATTAAGGCACAGGAAGATAAGTGTACATTAGATTTCTGCAATACTGTTAAAAATTACTCAGGTGATTTTAGTAATGATTATAGAATACATCTTATAACTATGTATTTAGCAGATTTTAATGCATATTACAGTAAAGACGTAAATTGTGATGAATTCCGTGATAATAAAGATTTGCTTTTTACGTCTGAGACTTCTAAATTAAAAGTTAAATCTGTATGGGATTATGCAAAGACAAAATCAGCTTATGCAAAGAACAATTATAATATGGGCTCTAATGGAAATAGCAAAGAAGATAAACTTGATACGAAAAAATTAAATGAATTAAGTGATAATACAGAATTAGATATGATTGTATGTGGTTTCTGTGATTCATATTCTCAGCTTGACATTAATGATATAGCAGCTTTAAAGAATATTGAATATTTTGTTAATTCAGGTCATTCACTATTATATTCACATGATAATTCATCATTTAATAGTACAATACATAGATATTCAAAAAATGGATATATTTCCCAGGGTGGAACAGATTGGGCAAGATATGAGACATATTTCCTTAAGACATTAGTTGGACAGGATAGATATGGTATAACAGCTAGTGAGTCTGATTTACCTGAAGAATATGTAAATGCAAGAAAGTATTTGGATACAAGTAAAATTGAACAGGCAGATTTACGAGGAATGACAGAAACCTGGACATTTATAAGTAATGGCTGGGGCGGAGATAAGAAAGGTAACAAGCTATACGTAAAAGATATTGGCTCAAGTGAATATGTAAATATTAATACATATGCAACTACTACAAAGATTCTTCAAATGAATAAAGGTCAGATAACAGCATATCCATTTGTTTTGCCTGATTCTTCTAAGTTTTCGGTAGCAACTACACATACACAGTATAGTGAATTGAATCTGGAAGATAGTGAAGTAACAGTATGGTATGCACTTGATTCACAACAAAATACAAAGAATATATATTATTATACTAAGGGTGATGGTTGTAACAACTATTATATCTATTCAAAAGGTAATGTAACTTACACAGGTGCCGGACATTCGAGAATTTCAGGAATTGATGAACAGAAGTTGTTCGTAAATACATTGGTTGCTTCAATTAAAACAGGTAACTATGCACCAGTTGTTAAGGTTAATAATGCAATTAGTATAACGACTACAGAGAAAATTATTAATTATTATAAAGACAATGGTGCAACAGTAACATTTACCGTTTCAGATTACGATTTGAAGGATAATGAAGAAAAAGGATTTTCAGATTTTAGAATCTACATAGATGTAAATGGAAATGATAAATATGATGAAGGTGATATTTTAATTAATGATCCAGATAATGCAGACATTTCTGATAATACATATATGAGAGATACAAATGATGAAAATGTTAAAATTAATATTACAAAAGACAATTTAAAGAATAAAAAAGCTTATTCATTCTATTTGTCTGATGGTGATATTAAAGAGTTAGAGACAAGATTAGGTGCTAAGATTGAAAACTATAATATTATAGTTGAAACTATCGATAATGGTTACTTAAAAGCTAAAGATGATGTATATCGAGAAGCTACTAAGATTAAGGCTTCTGATAAGTTTAAGTTAAAAGAAAGAGAAGAAGCTAAGTTATTCAACTTAAATTAATATTTAACTAATTCTTATCAATAGTTTTTATAGAAATAAATCTATATAAATACAATTTCTATTAAATCAAAACTTAAACCGACTTCAAAGAAATGGGCATAGTTCCAAGACTTAGAGGTCGGTTTTTTTATGCTATGTAATTAAATATATATTGACAAAGAAATTAAAATGATATATCATATAATCAATAAGTAACATTAAAATTTAATTTAACAAATTTAGTAAATGCAACAAACATATTTACTAAAGTATTTGTTATATATGGCAGTGGTACATATATATAAATGATTAACCAGTTATTATAATTAAAGGAGTGATATATATTTATTGTTGTATAAATAGTGGTGCAATATGGGGAATAGAGCCATATGTTGTAAAAGTAGAGGCGGATATATCACAGGGTATGCCTTGTTTTAATATGGTAGGCTTATTGTCATCGGAAGTCAGGGAAGCCAGAGAAAGAGTGAGGAGTGCAATTAAGAATAGTGGAGAAAGTTTACCAATGTACAGGGTAACTGTTAATTTATCGCCAGCTGATAGGAGAAAGGAGGGGACAGGCTATGATTTACCTATTGCATTGTCGCTCTTGTGTGCAATGGGAAGACTAGATGTAAGCAGATTTGATAATACACTTATAATGGGTGAATTAGGACTTGATGGAAATATTAACAAGGTGAAAGGAATTCTTCCTATTATAAATATGGCGAAGAGATTAGGTTTTAATAAGTGCATTATTCCTAAAGGAAACAGTAATGAGGCAAGATATGCAGATAATATAAAAGTCTATACATTTTCTACACTTAGAGAAGTAATAAAATATTTCAATAATATACATAATGAAGAAAGTACGATTATAGATAATATTAATAGAGAGGATGTATTAGATCAGAGTGAAAATGATTTTTCAGATATATATGGACAGGAGAGTGTTAAGAGGGCAATTATGATTGCTGTATCCGGGTGGCATAATATGTTAATGATTGGTGCACCGGGAGTCGGGAAGTCAATGTTAGCATACAGAATACCATATATTATGACAGAAATGAGTGAAGAGGAGAAAAGAGAAGTTTTAAATATACAGAGCATATGTGGATTAATTGTAAATAATGATTACATTTTGAAGAGACCATATTCTGCACCGCATCATACCATTACAAAAGCCGCATTGATAGGAGGAGGTAAAGAACCAAGACCAGGTGAGATAACAATTGCCCACAGAGGTGTAATGTTTCTCGATGAATTGCCGGAATTTTCACCAATTGTATTAGATTCATTAAGACAACCTCTGGAAGAAAAGGTTGTTAAGATTCATAGAATGAATGGTAATTATGAATTTCCAGCCAATTGTCTTATTATTGCAGCAATGAATCCTTGTAAATGTGGATATTATCCCGATAGAAATAGGTGTAAATGTTCTGAGACAGATGTGATGAATTACTTAAATAGAATAAGTGGACCTATTATAGACAGGATTGATATGAGTGTTGAAGTACCAAGAGTAGAAGCAGTGGATATAGGTAGTGAAGATAATAATATGAGTAGTAAAGAGATGAAAGAATTGATAAAAAATGCAGTTGATAGACAACGAAGGAGGCAGAATGACAGATATAATAGCCAGTTATCAACAGATGAAATCAGGAGATATTGTAAGCTTGGAAAAGAAGAAACTGTATTTATGAAAGATGCTTACAAGAAGTTTGGATTAAGTATGAGAGGATATTATAAGGTTGTGAAGATAGCCAGAACAATTGCTGATATAGAGGGTGAAAGTATAATTAATATCAATCATCTGGCAGAAAGCTTAGGATACAGAATTTCTGATAATAAGTATTATAATAATATATAGCAATAAGATAAAAGGAGAACATAATTGAATAATGAAGAATATTGGTATTGGATATGTAATATAGAAAATGTATGGAATAGTACAATTAGAAAACTACTTGAGATTTTTAAATCGCCGAAGGAGATTTATGAATGTAGTGAAAGTGAACTATCAAGATATATAAATAGTAGTAGTTTTAAGAATCATTATGAGCTCATAAGAAATATTGTTAAGTCAAGAAACGAATGTCTAATAAATGAATGTTATAATAAATTATATAAAAGGGAAATATATTTCATAAGTATTGATAATGAGAAATATCCTGATAGATTAAGAGGTATAGACAATTATCCATATGGAATTTATGTTAAGGGAAATATAAGTGCATTGTCAAAAAAGACTGTTGCAATAGTTGGTGCAAGAAATTGTACAACATACGGTAAGAAGATTGCTAAGGATATAGGATTTGAATTGGCGGCTAATGGTGTGAATGTTATAAGTGGATTGGCAAGAGGGATTGATTCAGCAGGATTATGGGGAGCAGTAGATGCTAATGGAGTTGCAGGAGCAGTATTAGGGTGTGGAGTAGATATATGTTATCCAAGAGAGAATATTGAATTATATGAGGTTATTAAAGAAAATGGATTCATTTTATCGGATTATCCTATTGGAACAAAACCTTTAGCATGGCAGTTTCCACTAAGAAACAGAATAATTAGTGGTCTGGCAGATATTGTCTTGGTGGTAGAAGCAAGAGAGAGAAGTGGCTCATTGATAACAGTTGAATATGCATTAGAACAAGGTAAGGATGTATGTGCAGTACCAGGCAGAGTCGGAGATGGACTTAGCAGTGGTTGCAACAGATTAATTAAAGAGGGTGCAGCTATGGTTTTATCAGCAAATGATGTATTACATGAACTTGGAATTAATAATGATAGTAATATTAAATTTTTTAGAAAAAATGATATTGTACTTGAAAAAGAAATAGAAACGTTGTATAGTTATGTGGATTTCATTCCAAAGAATATACAGCAATTGATGAACGAAACAGGTATGAGTTCGTCTGAAATATTAAGAGGATTGATAAAATTACAAATGATGAATTATATAGAAGAACCATCGAAAAACTACTATTCAAGGAAGATTTAGAAAAGGGGATTTATTATGCCAAAGTATTTAGTTATTGTAGAATCACCAGCTAAAGTCAAAACAATCAAGAAGTTCTTAGGAGCAAATTACAACGTAGTTGCTTCAAATGGACATGTACGTGATTTACCAAAAAGTACATTAGGTGTTGATATTGAAAATGATTATGAACCTAAATATATAACTATCAGAGGAAAAGGAGATAAGCTTGCAGAACTTCGTAAGGAAGTGAAGAAGGTTGACAAAGTGTATCTTGCAACCGACCCTGACCGTGAGGGAGAAGCTATTTCATGGCATTTAGCAACAGCTCTGAAGTTAGATGATAAAAAGATGAGCCGAATTACATTTAATGAAATTACTAAGAATGCAGTTAAGGCTTCATTAAAGAACCCAAGAACTATTGATATGAATCTTGTAGATGCACAACAGGCTAGAAGAATGTTAGACAGAATGGTAGGATATACTATAAGTCCACTTCTTTGGCAGAAAGTAAAAAGAGGCCTGAGTGCAGGTAGAGTACAGTCAGTAGCATTAAGAATGATTTGTGATAGAGAAGAGGAGATTAATGAATTTATTCCGGAAGAATACTGGACTTTAGACGTTAATCTATTACCTGGTGGACATAAGAAACCAATTGTTGCAAAATTACATGGATATAAGAATAAGAAGATTGAGATTAAAAATAGAAGTGAAATGGATAAAGTACTTGCAGCTATAGATAATGCGACATATAGTATTTCAGAGATAAAGAAAGGTGAGAGAATTAAGAAATCACCACTGCCATTTACTACAAGTACATTGCAGCAGGAGGCTTCTAAGACACTTAATTTTTCAACACAGAAGACTATGCGGATTGCTCAGCAGTTATACGAGGGAATTGATATAAAAGGACAGGGAACAATAGGTATAATTTCATATTTGAGAACTGATTCTACCAGAGTATCTGAAGAAGCTGATAATATGGCAAGAGAATTTATCAATAAGAATTATGGTGAAAACTATTTAGCAAAACAAAATACACAAAAGAAAAGTGATAATAAGATTCAAGATGCACATGAGGCTATAAGACCTACGAATATGGAACTAACGCCAGCAAGAATTAAAGATGATTTATCAAGAGACCAATTCAGATTATATCAGTTAATATGGAAGAGATTCACTGCGAGTAGAATGGAGAATGCAAAATATGAGACAACATCTATAAAGATATCTGCAGGAGATTATGATTTTATATGTGCAGCTTCTAAGTTAGCGTTTGACGGCTTTATGTCAGTATATATGACAGAAGATGACAAGGAAGAGAATAAATCAAATGTTCTAATGAAAAATATTGATAAAGATTCAAAATTACAGTTTGTAGAGCATTTAGAAAAACAACATTTTACACAACCACCAGCACATTATACTGAAGCAGGTTTAGTAAAAGCATTAGAGGAACAGGGAATAGGAAGACCTAGTACTTATGCACCTACAATTTCAACCATAATAGCCAGAAGATATATTGTTAAAGAGAATAAAAACTTATATGTAACTGAATTAGGTGAGATAGTAAATGAGATAATGAAAACAGCATTTCCAGTCATAGTTGATTCTAGCTTCACAGCTAACCTAGAATCTTTATTAGATGGAATCGAAGCAGGCAATATACAGTGGAAAACTGTAGTAAGAAACTTTTATCCTGATTTGGTAGAAGCTGTAAGTAATGCGGAAAAGGTACTTGAGAAAATCAAGATAGAGGATGAAGTTACAGATGTAGTCTGTGAAGAATGTGGAAGAAATATGGTTATAAAATATGGACCACATGGTAAGTTTCTTGCTTGTCCGGGATTTCCTGAATGCAGATTTACAAAACCATATTTTGAGAAAACAGGCATTAAATGTCCAAAATGTGATGGTGAATTAGTTATAAAAAAGACTAAAAAGGGAAGAAAGTATTATGGATGTGAGAATGCTCCGGAATGTGACTTTATGTCATGGCAGAAGCCTTTAGAAGAGAAATGTCCGGAATGTGGAAGTTATCTGATTCAAAAAGGAAGCAAGGCCGTATGTTCAAATGAAACATGTGGCTATGTGAAAGTGATAAATAAGAAAGAAAATGAGTAAATATGAGTGTTCAATTATTAGATAAAGCAAGAAAAATTAACAAATTACTTCATAATTATAATTCCAGCAAGATTGTATTTAGTGACATTTGTGATGTATTAAGTGAAATATTAGATTCAAATGTTGTTGTTATTGCAAAAAGTGGAAAAATATTAGGAATAAGCATATATAATGAAATTGAACCTATAGGAACCGAAATGGGGGATAATTCAGTAGGAACATATGTAGATAAAATGCTCAACGAGAGATTGTTAGAAGTTCTATCTACCAAAGAGAACGTTAATTTGATGACTTTAGGCTTCGAGTCTAATAAAAGTAAACAATATGATGCTATAATTACTCCAATAGACATTGCTTGCGAGAGACTTGGAACTATATTTATTTATAGAATCAAGAAATCTTATGATATAGACGATATAATATTAAGTGAATATGGAAGTGTGGTAATCGGTTTAGAGATGACCAGGTCTGTAAGTGAGGAAGAAGAGGATAATTCAAGAAAACGTACATTGTTAAATGTTGCTATTAATTCATTGTCTGAATCAGAGAAAAAAGCAGTAAGATGTGTACTAAAAGAACTAAATGGTAAGGAGGGTGTGGTAATAACCAGCAGGATTGCCGAAAGAGAGGGAATAACAAGGTCAGTATTAATAAATGCACTTAGAAAATTTGAAAGTGGAAGAATTATTGAATCGCATTCTAATGGAATGAGGGGCACTTACATAAAAGTCGTAAATGATATAGTATATGAAGTACTTGGCATAGACAATATGTAGAAAATGATGTATAATACAAATTACAAAACACAACATAATAGTAAAAATATGATATAAAAATGAAAGTAAAACTGCTTGCAATATATCGTAATTAAATATTAAATTTTAATATTTCATAAATGGATTTATGGACTGTCTTGAAAGTGTAATGGATTACTGAATTGATTACATATACAATCAGGACAGTCTTTTATAATATATGTTATATATTAATGTTAATATATAAAAATTACTTGATATTTTTCTAGAATAATTTTATAATAAAATATGAGTGATTTTGTCAAAAATTGGGCAATATGCTATATGAATAGATTTTATTATAATAGTTAGATGAAGATAATTGTTTTAAAAGCCGCTAAGACAATATAAATGCTTTTAGATGATATTTTCAGTTAACTATATGATATAGTAGCAAAAAGGAGGCAATATAATGATTAACTCTAGTATATATAATTATGTTAATGTATTAGACAAGGCAGCTGATGCATCGTGGATTCGAAATGAAGTTATAAGCAATAATATTGCAAATGTAGATACACCTAATTATAAGAGACAAGATGTTGAATTTGAATCATATCTTTTAGCACAACTTGAAGGTGCAAATTCTTCATCACTTAAGAAAACGGTTGCAGGTATGGATTTAGATAGTTTAACATCTACGATATATACTGATTCAAATTCGTTGTCATATAGACTTGATGGAAATAATGTAGATATAGATACAGAAAATGTTGAGTTAGCATCAAACCAGTTAAAATATCAGGCATTAGTAAGCAGTATCAATAACGAATTTAGTATGATTAAAAGCGCAATGCAGTAGCAGAGTCAAAAACAAATTTAGTATTATTAAAAGTGCAATGCAGTAGCAGAGCAAAAAACAAATTTAGTATTATTAAAAGAAAAATGCAAAACAAACATCAGAAATGGAGGATAAAATGGCTTTATTTTCATCATTTGATATAAGTGCATCAGGTATGACTGCACAGAGATTAAGATCAGATACTATTTCACAGAACCTGGCTAACGTTAATACAACAAGAACCAGTGATGGTGGACCTTATGTAAGAAAAACAGTTGTATTTACTGAGAGACAGAGTACACCATTTGATCAGGTGCTTTTAACAACTTCAGGAAGAATGGGTAACGGAGTTAAAGTTACATCTGTTATAGAGGATACGGAGACACCTATGAATATGGTATATGATCCGTCTCATCCTGATGCGGATGAGAATGGATATGTTACATATCCTAATGTAAGTACAATAACAGAGATGACTAACTTAATCGATGCATCAAGAGCATATGAAGCAAATGTTACAGCATTTGATGCTGCAAAGACAATGGCTTTAAAAGGATTAGAAATTAATAAATAAAAAAGTATCTAAATTGTATAAAGAAATGAGGTATAGATATGTCAGATATAACATCAGTTAGTAATTTGGCAACACAATACATAAATGAGGCACTTAAGCCATCGACTGCAGAAACAAGTAAAACTAATAATAAAGAAGCATTTTCTGATTTATTATCATCAGCAATGAAGATGATAAAAGAAACAAATGATTTATCGAATGCTGCAAATGCAGAGCAGATGAATTTTGCACTTGGATATTCAGATAATACACATGATTTAGCAATTGCCCAGCAAAAGGCAGCGTTGTCATTACAGTATACAGTAGCTGTAAAGAATAAAGTGTTAGAAGCATATAAAGAGATTATGAATATGCAAATATAATACATAATATACAGGCATTAGGAGAATTTTCATGAATGAAAGGTTGAAAGCTATCCAGAAACGAGCTGTAGATTTCTGGAACAAGTACAATAGAAAACAAAAGACGATGATGATAAGCATTACGTTAGCAGTTATTATTCTGTTAATTGTAATGGTTGTTATGTTTACAAAACCAACCTATGTTACTTTGGTAGAATGTGATTCGGCATCTACAGCATCAGATGTAAAAGATTCATTGAATGATGCAGGAATATCCTTTACTATAACTAATAATTATGTAGTTAAAGTTAAGAGTGAAGATAAAGTAGAAGCCGAAATGGCGATTGCTACATCGGGAGTTATTGCTAAAGAATATACAATAGACCAGGCACTTTCTGGTGGAATGAGCACAACAGAAGCTGATAAACAGAAGCGATATAAGGCATATTTAGAGGATAGATTAAGAGTATCCTTAGAAAAATTACAATATGTTAAAGCAGCAAGAGTACAGATTACTGTTCCAGAGAGTAAGTTAAGTGTATTAGATTCTAAAGAGGAATCAACAGCAGCAGTTGTACTTAATCTTAAGAAAAGTATGAGCTCGGAACAGGCAGAGAATGTGGCACAGTGGATAGCTACATCACTTGGTAACGATACAATGGCTTCGGTAACTATTATTGATACAGACGGTAATATGTTATTCAGAGGAACAGATTATACAGAAGGTGATTTTTCTGGAGGTTCAAAGAGTGAGATTCAACAGGCAGCGATGGATTTAGTATCTACAAATGTTAAGAAATTATTTGAGGCCGCTGAATTGTATCAATCAGTAGAAGTATCGCCGCATTTAGATATGAGTTTCGATACTGTTGAAAGAACACAGATATCATATGATACAGGCGACAGAGAGCAGGGACCATATCTTACATCATATGAAGTTGAACAGGAGGGTTCATCAGGAGCAGGCGGTGTTCCGGGAACCGATTCTAATGATGAGGATATAACATATAATATTAAAACTGATGAAGGCTCATCAAGTACATATGCATTAAAAAAATATGAATATGCGGTTAATCAGATTATTGAAAAGACAACATTAGGCAGAGGAACTATTGATTATACAGATTCAACACTTAGTATTGTAGCACGTACATATAATGTATACGAAGAAGATAAAGTACGTAAACAGGGACTATTAGACGGCATTACATGGGAACAATTCAAGGAACAGAATAGAGACAATGTACAGTTAGATGTTCCAGCGGATTTATACCAGATGGTATCGACTGCAACAGGATTTACAACAGACAATATTACAATTCTTGCATATAGAGTACCACAATTTGTGGATGCTGAAGCTAAAGCGTCAAAAGGATTTACAGACTATCTTCCAATAATGCTTGCGGTAGTAATATTTGGCTTACTTGCATTCGTGGTATTTAAGAGTACAAGACCGGTTGAAGTGCTTGAAACAGAACCTGAACTTTCGGTTGAGGCATTACTTGCTTCTACTAAGGAGAATCAGCAGTCGGTTGAAGATATTGATTTGAATGATAAGTCAGAGACCAGAAAAGCAATAGAGAAATTCGTTGATGAGAATCCGGAAGCGGTTGCGTTGTTACTTAGAAACTGGTTAGAAGACGATTGGAATTAATTGAAAGGCATGGATTATTATGGCAAAAAGCAACGAAATGATGGGTATTCAGAAGGCAGCAATACTTTTGATAGCCTTAGGACCTGAGAAATCTGCGACTATATTTAAACATTTAAAAGAAGATGAAATAGAAGAACTTACACTTGAAATTGCCAATACAAGAAGTGTATCGCCACAAACTAAGGAAGAAGTTTTAAACGAATTCTATGAAGTTTGTATTGCACAGCAATATATTGCTGAAGGCGGTATAGATTATGCTAAAGATTTATTAGAGAAGGCATTAGGACAGGATAAGGCTCATGATGTTATAAGTAAGCTTACTGCTTCATTACAGGTCAGACCGTTTGAATTCATCAGAAAGACAGATGCCTCACAGCTTCTTAACTTTATACAGGATGAACATCCACAGACGATTGCACTTATCTTATCATATTTACCGGCAGGACAGGCATCAGCTGTAATTTCTGCTTTGCCGCTTGATAAACAGGCAGATGTTGCAAGAAGAATTGCACAGATGGATAGAACATCACCTGATGTGATTAAAGAAGTAGAACGTGTTCTTGAAAGAAAGCTTGCTTCATTGGTAAATCAGGATTACACAATTGTCGGTGGCGTAGATGCTATTGTTGAAATTCTTAATTATGTTGACAGAGGAACAGAAAAACATATTATGGAAAATCTCGAAGTTGAAGAACCTGAACTCGCAGATGAAATTAAACGTAAAATGTTTGTATTCGAAGATATTCTTTCTCTTGATGATAAAACAATACAGCGTGTATTGCGAGATGTTGACAACAATGATCTTGGGATTGCACTTAAGGGAACAAGTGAAGAGGTTCAGAATGTCATATTTAATAACTTATCAAAACGTCTTGCTGCAATGATAAGAGAGGATATGGACTTTATGGGGCCTGTTCGTATGAAAGATGTTGAAGAAGCACAGCAGAAGATCGTAAATATTATCCGTAGATTAGAGGATACAGGTGAAATTATCATTGCACGTGGTGGAGGTGACGAAATAGTTGTCTAATTTAGTTAAATCCAGAAATATAATATGTGATAGTAATGATAAAAAGATAATTGATTATAATGAGCTTATTTCGGCTAAATTATCCATGATTAAGGATAGCATAAAGTATCAGCCTGAGCCATTAGAAATAGTAGATGGTGTAAATGCCGATTCTGTACAGGAATTATTAGAAGATAATACATCGGATACAGTGATTGAAAATGCTAATACTCAGGCGGAAAAAATAATTGCAAGAGCGAATGAAGATGCAAAAGCTATTATTGAGAGAGCGAAGGAAGAATCAGATATAATAAGAGCTGACAGTGCCAATATTGGAAGAAATGAAGGTTATGAAGAAGGACATAAAAAAGCTGAGATTGAATTAGCTGCTTTAAAGAAATCTGTTGAAGATGAAAAAGTCCAGATGGAAATTGAATATAACCAGAGATTAAATGAAATGGAGCCAATGCTTGTAGAGACAATTCTTACAGTCTTTGAAAAGGTAACACATGTACTTGCAGAAGATAAAAAAGATTTGGTATTACAATTGGTTAATGATGTACTTAGTAAAACGGAAATTAGTAAAGAATTCCTTATCAGAGTCTCATCATCAGACTATAAATTTATGCTTGATAACAGAGAAAGAATTAATGGTGTTGTTTCGAATCAGGTACATATAGAGATAGTTGAGGATCCTACATTTAAAAAGGGTCAGTGTATGATTGAAAGCGATAGTGGAATATATGATTGTAGTCTAGATATCCAATTAGAAAATCTTATTTCAGCAATAAAGACAATGGCATGTTTAGTAAGTGACTAGATAGCAAAGGAAAGTAACAAATGGTAGTAGATACAGATAAATATCTTAAATTAATAGAAAAGACATATGTAAATAAACTTGGTAAAGTTGTCAAAATAGTTGGTCTTACAATTGAATCAGTCGGTCCAGATGCTAATCTTGGTGATGTGTGTAAGATAAAATCAAGAGAAGACAGGGAAAACTATGTTAAGGCTGAAGTAGTTGGATTTAAAGATAAAAGAGTATTACTCATGCCATTTGATAATATTGATGGAATTGGTCCGGGAAGTATTGTAGAAAATACTGGAAAGCCATTAAAGGTAAAAGTAAGTGATGATTTGCTAGGTAATACAGTTGATGGACTAGGCGTACCACTTGATGGTCATGAAATCAAGAACTATAAGAAATATTCAGTAGAGGCAAAACCACCTGATCCGATGTCTAGGGCAATCATAAGTGAGGTACTTCCGTTAGGAGTTAAGGCTGTTGATGGACTTATTACTGTAGGCAAAGGACAGAGAATTGGCATATTTGCAGGAAGTGGTGTTGGTAAGAGTACATTGCTTGGTATGTTTGCGAGAAATACGAAAGCAGATATAAATGTTATCGCACTAATTGGCGAGCGAGGAAGAGAAGTCAGAGAGTTTATAGAGCGGGATCTTGGCGAAGAGGGCATGAAACGAAGTATAGTTGTCGTGGCAACCTCTGATAAACCCGCACTTATCCGTAATAAAGCTGCTAAGACAGCTACTGCGATAGCAGAATATTTCAGAGATAAAGGTAAAGATGTACTTCTTATGATGGACTCTTTGACCAGGTTTTCAATGGCACAAAGAGAGATTGGATTAGCATCAGGTGAACCACCCGTTACAAGAGGATATCCACCAAGTGTATATAGTGAGATGCCTAAGCTGCTTGAAAGAGCCGGTAATTCGTCGGTTGGTTCAATTACAGGACTATATACAGTGCTTGTAGATGGTGATGATTTTAATGAGCCGATAACGGATACTGCAAGAGGTATTTTGGATGGTCATATAATTTTATCAAGAAAACTTGGACATAAAAATCATTATCCTGCGATTGACATTTTACAAAGTATTTCGCGTGTAATGAGTTCGATTGCAAGCAGAGAACATAAGAAAGCTGCTGGAAAACTTAAAAATGTATTAGCTACTTATAACGAAGCAGAAGATTTGATAAATATTGGAGCTTATAAAGAAGGTTCTAATAAAAATATCGATTATGCAATATCTAAAATAGATGAAGTTAACGATTTCCTGATACAGGGTGTTGATGAGAAATATAACTTTGATGATGTTGTTAATATGCTAGAGAAGATATTTGATGATTAATTTACTTATAGATGTAAACAGCAGGCAAAATAGCAGGCTAAGGAATAAATATTAATTTAAACTAAAAAGCTAGTGTATTAATCTAGACAACAGACACAATATTTTAATAAATGCAAAGAGTTGAGGAAGATTATGGCAAAATTTGTATATAAGATGCAAAATATTTTAGAGATAAAGTACAAATTAGAGACGCAGGCAAAGATTGCTTATGCAGAAGCAAATAACAGACTTAATGATGAATTATTAAAATTACAATGCATTTATGACGATATAAGTAAATATGAAGATGAGATACGAGAACTTAATAGTGGCACATTAGATGTAAGACGACTTAGATGGTGCCATGAAGCTATTGAGATTAAGAAAATAGATGCAGAAAAGCAGAAAAAGGCCGTAGATAAGGCGAGAAAAGGTGTTGAATTAGCCAGAATAAAACTTAATGAAGTTATGGTGGACAGAAAGACACATGAGAAACTAAGAGAGAAGGCATTTGAAGACTTTAAAGTTGAAATTGCCGAGGAAGAAAAGAAAGAAGTAGACGAACTGATTAGTTTCAGTTTTAATAAATCGGAATAGTGGGTGACGAATATGGCGAAGAAACAGAATGATAACATAGATAATGACAATTTGAATGATATTTTAGGTGATAATGTAATTGCTGACAGTGAACCTAAAAAGGAAAATAAACCATTATCGATATTGATAACTGCATTGATTATATTGATATGGTTGGGAATATTTGTTGCACTCATTAAATTAGATGTGGGTGGCTTTGGAAGTAAAGTATTGACACCTGTTCTGAAAGATGTTCCGGTTATTAATAAGATTTTACCTAAGTCAGCAAATAAGACATCGGATGAAGATATTCCATATAAGAGTATTGCAGAGTGTGCAGCATATATTAAAGAATTAGAAAGTGAATTAGCAGGATATCAGCAGTCAGAAAACGATAAGGATACACAGATAGCTGATTTGCAGGCAGAAGTAGACAGACTTAAACAATTTGAGGATAATCAGGCAGAATTCGAAAAACTAAAGGCGCAGTTCTATGAGGAAGTAGTATTTGGAGATAAAGCGATTGATCCGTCTAATTACATAAAATACTACCAGTCTATAGACAAAGAGAATGCTGATTTGTTATATCAGAGAGCAATAGAGAAATATGCATATGATGAACAGGTTAAAGAAAGAGCAAAATATTACAGTTCCATGAAGCCTGCGAAAGCGGCACAGATTTTCTGCGAGATGACAGGCGATTTAGATATTGTTGTATCTTTGTTAAACAGTATGAATGCAGATGAAAGTGGTGCGATAATAGCTGCTATAAGTGATATCGATTCAGTATTTGCTGCTAAAGTGACAAAAAAATTAATGCCTTAAATAAATAAGTAGTTAAGTAACAAAGAAATTAATTTCTTATTAAATATATTAATTATATATAGTATTTAAAATTGAAATACAAAAGGTAATGCATTATAAATGCTTTGTATTTGATAAGAGTTAATTATATAGCCGGATATCATAGAATATGTAGATATAAAGGTATACATATAAGAAGTTTCCGGCAGTCTGATCAATATAATGGTTAGACATCTGATTTTAATAAACAATCAGAGAAAATTTTGATGAAAGGAGGAAGAGAATGGTAAGTACAAATATTTCGGGTAAATTCAAAGTGGATATATTAAAAAGTTCTAATGATACCAAGTCTGTTAATAAGACATCAGATGGTGATTTTACTAAAATATTAAGCAGGCATACTACTAGTGATAGTAAGGAAACATTTAAAACTTACAACAGTGAAAAAAACAGTGATGTAAAGAATGTTATTAAGAAATTTTATTCAGACAAGCCACAGATTAGAGGTAATGAGCAAAAGATTGATGATACGGATATTGAGAAAGCCGTGGCAGAAGCATATTCACAGATCATAAATGTGATAGCTGATGCGCTTAATGCTAATCCGGATGAGATTAAGGGTATTATTAATGAACTTGATATTAATCTGAATGCTTTATCAGATAACCAGAATGTTATTAAGATAGTCAGCAAGTATTTAGGAATTAACAATCCGGTAAATGTTCTGACTAATGATGAGGCTATTAATGCTGTTAAAGAAATCAATCAGTCAATCAGTGAAATTATAAACGAGCTAAAAGATGAATTTGCAATTACAGATGATGGACTTAAAGACTTATTAAGTAAGATTGACACTGTACGGGATACTGAAAATATTGAAGATATTATAAATGATGAGACAGGAAATGTTGATGCATCAGATGATATAATTAAAGTATCTGATGAAAATAATAACAAAATCAATATTGATTCAGAAAATGATAATATAGTGCCTGAGAAAACGACAGTAAAGAATGAAGAAAATGCAAATGCCGGTAATAACAAGGAATTCAATACTGATAGAGAAAGTAAATCAGAACTTTATCTGAATGAAAATGGAATGGAAAGTATAGTTTCTAATCTTAAGAATACTATTACGGATAACATTTTAACAGAAGATGGAATTGCAGATAAGATTATTAAGCAGATTACTGATGACATAAGATTATATGCGAAAGCTGATACAACAGCACTTGAGATTCAGCTAGAACCTGAAACACTTGGTAAGGTAGGGATTACTGTTACTAGTAAGGCAGGAACTATTACAGCACAGTTAGTAGTTCAGAATGAAGTGGCAAAAGAAGCAATAGAAAGCCAGATGGCAACTCTCAAAGAGAGCTTTGCAAGTCAGGATATAAAAGTAGATGCAGTAGAAGTAACGATTGCGAGTAAAGAATTTGAACAGAACCTTGATAAAGGTGCGGGTAATTCCTCAGAACAGAATGAAAATAAGAGAAGAAAACATATTTCAACAGAAGAACTTGCAGAAATTAATGGAACTGCAACAGATAAAGAGACATCAATTGATAATGTTCTTAAGGAAATGGGAACAACAGTTAATTATTCGGTTTAAAATAACACGAAAGGAGAGAGAAGAATGGCAGTAGCTAATATAGTAAATGGAGAAGTTAAAGCAGAAACAACACCTACAAACAGTTCCAAGAATACAGTAGGTAAAAATGAGCTTGGTAAAGATGCATTTATGACATTACTTGTAGCACAGATGCAGAATCAGGATCCATTAAACCCATCAACAGATACAGAATTCATAAGTCAGTTAGCCCAGTTCAGCAGTCTTGAACAGATGCAGAATCTTAATACTACACTTAATAATCAGAATGCATTTGGACTCGTAGGAAAGAATGTTATTATTAATGTAGGCTCATCTAAAGGAGAAACTACAAATACTGTTGCAGGATATGTACAATATGTTGAGATGAAAGAAGGTAAGGCTTATCTTGCAATTAATGAAGAATTGTATTCAATTGATGATTTATACACGGTAATTGATAAGGCTTATCTGGATAAAATTATCAATGATAATAAGAAAAACGATTCTACAAACACAGAAGATAAATCCGATAATTCAAAGCCAGATACAAAAACAGATAACATTGGCAAAGAAGAGTAATGAATGGAGGTACCGTAAGTGAATATTAATGGTAATTTTTCTTCCATAGAACAAATTACTGGTGCATATTTAAACAATAAGGTACAAAAAAATGTCATTGAATCAAGAGGTTCAGACAATTCATTTCAGAAGATATTACAGCAGAAAGCAACACAGGGTTTAAAATTCTCTAAGCATGCCGGAGAAAGACTTGAAGAAAGAAATATAACTTTATCTATTGAACAGATGAAGAGATTAGAAGAGGCAACTGTAAGGGCTGATGAAAAAGGAATAAAAGAATCGCTAATGCTAATGGATAATATGGCGTTTATTGTGAATGTAAAAAATAGCACAGTAATTACTGCTATGGATCAGACAGATAATAAAGATAATATATTTACAAATATTGATGGAGCGGTCATAGTATAGAGCCGGACCTTTATGGAAGCTTATGATTTCTGAATGACAGATGAAATCAGATATGACACGCAGATAATAGGTAAATGAATTGGAGGTCATTTAATTATGATGAGATCATTGTATTCCGGTGTATCCGGATTAAAAGTTCATCAGACAAAGATGGACGTTATAGGTAATAATATTTCGAATGTTAATACAGTTGGTTTTAAAGCATCAAGAGTAACATTCAGTGAATTGTTCTATCAGACAACACAGACGGCAACAGGTCCTAATGCAGAGACTAATACAGGTGGACAGAATGCTAAACAGATTGGTCTTGGTGCTTCTTTGGCATCTATCAGTGTTGATGTAACAGGTGAAGGTGGTAATCAATCAACAAACAGACCATTTGACTTAAAAATTAATGGTAACAGTTTCTTTATCGTTAACAGTAATGGTTCTACATATTTTACAAAAGCAGGTAATTTTGCTAAAGATGAAGCAGGTAACTTAGTAACTGATACAGGCGCATTTGTAATGGGTTATGTAGCAGATACTCCTGGTGCAGATTTGCAGACTGACCAGTTAAGACCTATTCAGGTATATGCTTCTAAATATGTAAATACAGAGCCATCGGCAACATCAGCTGCAAATTTCACAGGTAATATTAATAAAGAAGATTCAAACTTTGCTTCTAAATTACCAATTACAAGAAACATATATGTGTATGATAACCTGGGGTATCAGTATGGTGTACAGGTTCAGATTTCTAAGGTATCTGATACAGAGTACAGTGTTACAACTAATGGTGTATATTCAGGTACAAAACTTGTCGAGGGACTTAATGCAACAATGAATGGAACACTTACATTTGATGCTGCTACAGGTAAACTTGCATCTGATACAAAATTAGATTTATCAATTACAGGAAGTGATTCATTTACAGTTGATCCTATAGAAGTTGATTTCAGTAAAATCACATCATATGGTACAGAGACAACTATTGATAGTGCAAGGGGTACATATGATGGAGAGGGTACAGGTAAAAAAGTAGGTGTTATGACAAGTGTCGGAATCGATGCTTCGGGCAATGTGGTAGCTGCATATGATAATGGTGATAACGAAATAATTGGTCAGATAGCAGTTGCAACATTTTCTAACCCGGCAGGTCTTGAAAAAGTCGGACAGAATATGTTCGCTGCAACACTTAACTCAGGTGAATTTAATGGAATAGGTCAGGATATCAATGCTACAGGTGGTTCATTCTCGCCTGGTGTACTTGAAATGTCAAATGTAGACTTAGCTACAGAGTTTACAGATATGATTGTTACACAAAGAGGTTTCCAGGCTAATTCAAGAGTTATTACTACATCAGATACAATGCTTGAAGAATTATTAAGTCTTAAGAGATAATTAAATGGGAGAATCTCGTAAAGAGGTTCTCCTATATTTTGCTAAAATAATGAAATATACAAAATAAAAATGCAAACGAATAAAAGGAGTTAAGAAATAATCGATGATAGAATTAACAAGATTAAATGGTAAAAATATTATGATTAACTGTGAACTTATTCAATACATAGAAGAAACACCTGATACGGTAATTACATTTAATAATGGAACGAAAATAATTGTCAAAGAAGAATGTGATGAGATAAAGGAAAAGGTTATTGGATATAAAAGAGAAATTATGAGGTTTTAAAGCTATACCAGGCACTTTTACAGCATATTAATAAAATCAATATAGAAAATGTCATATTCGTCAAAAAAATGTCATAAAGTGTTTGGCTAATTGGTAATTTTGTGGTAGAATATTAATCAGTATTATTGTGTAAAAAATGTTTTAGGTAGGTGAAAAAGATGGATATTGCTTCAGTAGTCGGATTAGTAGTGTGTATCGGAATGGTTATTATGGGTATTGTTACGGGTGATGAAGGTATATCAGCCTTAGGTAACTTTATGGATTATAAGTCAGCCTTGATAACATTCGGTGGTTCATTTGCTAGTGTAATGGTATTTTATTCAATAAAAGATTTCTTGAATTCCTTAAAGGCATTTAAGATAGCTTTAAAGGCACCGGCTAATAAGGACACAGAGACAATAAAAAATATAATTGATTTATCAAACGTAGCACGTAAAGAGGGCCTTTTAGCTCTTGAAGAGGCAGCTAATGATCTTGAAGATGAATTTCTTAAGAAAGGAATACTTTTAGTAGTAGATGGTACTGATCCTGAATTAGTGCGAGCTATTATGGAAACAGATATGATATGCGTAGAGAACAGACATAAGAAAGTAATAAGCTTCTATGAATCTGTTGCTTCGATGGGACCTGCCTGGGGTATGATTGGTACACTTATTGGTCTTATTAATATGTTGAAAAATCTTAGTGATATTTCGTCAGTCGGACCTAATATGTCAGTAGCACTTATTACTACGTTATATGGTTCATTACTTGCTAACTGGATATCAACTCCTATAGCTTCAAAACTTAAATATAACAATGATTTAGAGATAATGCTAAAGGAAGTAACTATAGAGGGACTGTTATCAATACAGGCCGGAGAAAATCCAAGAGTTATTGAAGAAAAACTTAAATCCTTCCTCTCTCCTGAACAAAGAGTTGGATTTGGTGAGTCAGAAGATGGCGGAGGTGAGTAGAATTGGCAAGACGAAAAGAAGAACAGTCTGGTTCAGGTTCACCGGCATGGATGGCAACATTTAGCGATTTGATGAACTTATTACTGTGTTTCTTTGTATTGTTATTTGCTATGTCAAGTATTGATGAAGATAAGTTCGAAGAACTTGTTGCTTCGCTTTCAGCAAGCTTTGGCGTGTTAGATGGTGGTTCTACTTCAGTAATAGAAGGATCTGTTATTGCGGCGGGTGTTAATGAACTTAATGATTTGAGCGATTATTACCAAAGTATTGGACTTAATGATACAGGCACAGATGTTGCACAGGACCCTGATATTTATGAATACGATGGTAGCCAGTTATTAGAAGTATTAAAAGACAAAGGTGCCGAAGAATCAGAGAAGATGGCTGAAGATATAAAGAGTGAAGCCACAGAGATGCAGATTGCAGATAGCATAGATGTTGATTTTACATCGCAGTATGTCACAATTACTTTAAATGGTGCATTGTTGTTTGATTCAGCTAAAGCATACATAAGGTCAGAATCATTACCACTGGTAGACAGGGTGGGAAGTATTTTGAAGAATTACTCATCATCGATGATAGAGATAACAGGATATACAGATAGTGTTCCACTTTTAGATGATCCTAAATATGATGATAACTGGGACCTATCAAGTGCGAGAGCTAAAACAGTGCTTATGTACCTTGTTGAGAATAAGGGTATGGACCTTACTAAGATGAAATCATCAGGCAGAGGAGAAAATGATCCGATTGCTTCTAATGAAACAGCAGAAGGCAGGGCGCAGAACCGACGAGTTGAAATTAAAATCTATAATGAATATAGTATGGAATAGACAACGGAGGATAGGACATTGAAGAAGAGCTTATTGAATATTATAATGATAGTGTTAGTATTGACCAATACAATATTAACAACAATAATGCTATTTGTGGTAGTTCCTGGAATGCAGGATTCTAACCGCATAATTAAGAAAGTTGCTCAGGCAGTTAACCTTGAATTAGACACCAGAGAGATAGATGTTTCTGATGTACCACTTGACGAGTGTGAGACATTTGATTTAGAAACAAAATTAACTATTGCTCTTAAGAAAGGTTCAGATGGAAAAGATCACTATGCAGTGATTTATCCAACATTATTGCTTTACAAGAATGGTAGTAACTATTCGAAGAATTTAGCAACTCTTACAGAGAAGAAAGCACTTGCAACACAGCATATACAAGAGATTGTACAGAAGTATACAGCTACAGAACTTCAGACTAATCCAGATGCTGTAAGAGAGGAAGCAAAAGCTGACTTGCAGGAAATTTTCGGAAAGGGATTTATTGTTCAAGTAGTATTTGGAACAACTACAATCCAGTAATATGATACATAAATTTACACATAGGAGGTGATGATGCGTGAGTGAGGTATTATCTCAAAGTGAGATAGATAATCTGCTGAAAGCATTAAGCTCCGGGGAATTAGACGTCAATGAGTATTCAGACGCTAACGAAACCCAGGTTAAGAATTATGATTTTGCACGTCCGGCAAAGTTTTCCAAAGAACATCTGCGTACGTTAGAAATAATATTTGAACATTATGGCAGGTTATTATATACCAATTTACCGGCTTATTTAAGAAAAAATGTCCAGGTTGAGGTTGTGAATTCAGAAGCTGTAGCATATTCTGAATTTGCCAACGCATTATCAAATCCGGTAATACTTGGAATAGTTAATTTTGAGCCGTTAAAAGGAAATGCTTTAATGGAACTTGCACCTAGTCTTGGATATGCAATTATTGACAGGTTATTAGGTGGAAGTGGTGAAACCTTAGAGAAGAAAAGAGATTTTTCAGAAATAGAGATAACCATTATAGAAAGAATTATTTCTATATGCATTGAATTATTAAGAGAACCGTGGAAGAATGTTGTTGAACTGAATCCAAGGTTGGAGAAAATTGAAACAAATTCACAGTTTGCACAGATTATTTCACCGAGTGAGATGATTGCTATTGTTACTTTGAATTTGAAAATAGGGGATGTCGAAGGATTGATGAATATTTGTCTTCCATATTTGACGCTTGAGCCTGTTATGGATAAATTGAATACAAAATATTGGTATTCAACAATGCAGGATAAAGAAGAGAGTGAATATGAAGATAAGATAGAAGCTCTTATTTCAAGAGCTATGGTACCATTAAAAGCAGTACTCGGTACCAGTACAATATCTGTCAGTGATTTTGCAAATCTGCAAAAAGGTGACATAATAAAATTAGACTCAGGGATTGAAGATGAGCTTACGGTTTTTGTTGGAAACATAGGTAAATTTAAGGCACTACCGGGTTCGGCAAAAGATAATTATGCTGTAAGAATAACATCGATAATCAGAGAGGAGTAAGGCAAAATGGACGGAATGCTATCACAAGAAGAAATTAATGCATTACTGAATGGAATGAATACGGACACAGATTCTGCTACAGATACCTCAGCGGATACTACAACACCAGAGGAAGTGAATAATGGCAATTCAGATAATTCAGCTAATGAAGAATTCCTTACAGATATAGAAAAAGATACTGTAGGCGAGATATCCAACATAAGCATGGGAACAGCAGCCACGACATTATCTTCGTTGGTCAATCAGAAAGTAAATATAAGTATTCCTGTTGTTACATATGCAACATGGGACGATTTAGTTAAAAGCTATGACAGACCATGCGTTTTCCTTCAGATTCAATATAAAGAAGGTCTTGATGGAAATAACATATTAATATTAAAAGAAAATGACGTTAAAATAATCGCTGACTTAATGATGGGTGGAGATGGTACTAATACAGATGGTGAAATTACAGAATTACATCTCAGTGCCATTTGTGAAGCAATGAACCAGATGATGGGTTCGGCTTCAACATCACTTTCATCAATGCTCAACATGAAGATTGATATTAGTCCACCAACAGCAAGTCTGGTTGATTTGAATGATAATTTAGATCAAAATGAAATATCTGATTTCTTATCAAAAGGTTTTGTTAAGAATGCGTTTAAGTTAACTATAGGTGATTTGGTTGACAGTGAGATAATGCAATTATTTCCGGTTGAATTCGCTAAGAATTTATGTAGACGTTTTGAGAACGGATCAGACGTTGAAACTGCATCATTACCGGAAGAACCAGTTAGTGAACATGTTATACAGCAGGACAAGCCTCACGTACAACAGCCACAACAAACACAGCAACAGACACAACAGACAATGCAACAGTCTATGAGTGGACAGCAGATGACACCACCACCTGTGAATATGAATCAGGCAGGATATGGTATGCCAACTGGCTATCCTATGGGAGTAATGGGTACTATGCCTGGTTATAATGGAGTTCCATACCAGCAGATGCAGCCACAGATGATGCAGGAAGTAAATGTACAACCTGCACAGTTCCAGGCATTTTCTAATGATCTAGCGGCTGTTACACAGAAAGAGAATATTAATCTTATTATGGACGTTCCATTAGAGGTTACAGTTGAACTTGGACGTACAACTAAATCTATTAAGGAAATTCTTGAATTCGCACCGGGAACAATTATTGAATTAGATAAAATAGCTGGTGAACCAATAGATGTATTAGTTAATGGAAAATATGTGGCTAAAGGCGAAGTTGTTGTAATTGAAGAAAGTTTCGGTATACGCGTTACAGAAATTATAAAATAGAACAGTGAGATAGGAGAGAAGAGAGATGGCAAAAAATATTATGATATGTGATGATGCAGCATTTATGAGAATGATGATTAAGGACATTTTAACTAAGAATGGTTATAATGTTGTAGCAGAAGCAGAAAATGGAGCAAAAGCAGTAGAAAAATATTCTGATGTAAAACCTGATTTGGTCATGATGGACATAACAATGCCAGAGATGGATGGCATTCAGGCTCTTAAGAAGATTAAGGAACTTGATCCTGGAGCTACAGTAATTATGTGTTCTGCAATGGGACAGCAGGCAATGGTTATTGAATCAATCCAGTCAGGAGCTAAGGACTTTATTGTTAAACCTTTTCAGGCAGACAGAGTTATTGAAGCAGTTAAAAAAGCTATAGGCTAGACAAATGACGATAATGAATTGCATTATGGCTGCTTCGCGTGTAAACAGTTTTGTTCAGTTCATAACATTATTAATTGTATTCGTTATAGTATTATTCTTAACATACTATACGACGAAATTCGTCGGTAATTACCAGAAAGTCAGCAATAGATATACAAATTTTGAGGTTGTTGAGACTTATAGAATTTCTAATAATAAATATATTCAGATTATAAAGGTAAGTGGTAAATATATTCTTATATCAGTAACAAAGGATAATGTTACGATGCTTACTGAATTAGATGAGAAAACAGTTATGAAACCTGAATATACTACAGGACAGCAGTCTTTTTCAGAAATATTCGATAAATTAAAAAATTTAAAAAAACATAATGAAAATAGTGCAGATGAAAATGAGGAGCAAAGCAATGAAGAAGATAAACAGACTAAGTAAAATAATGAAAAACACATTCAAGTTTATCTGTCTACTTGTATTCATTTGTAACCTTGTAATATGCTGCAGTGTATCGGCTAAAGCCACGACAACAGGAGGTTCCTCTAATGGAAATTCATCTTCAGTTGTCTCAGATACTGACAATAATACGGGAAATATTCTTGGAGTCAACATATCAACAGATGGAGAGGGCGGATTATCAGGAGCACTTCAGATAGTGCTTGTCCTTACGGTAATTGCCCTATGTCCGTCAATATTAATTATGTTGACTTCTTTTACGCGAATAATAATTGTTCTACATTTTACCAGAGCAGCATTAAATACACAGACAGCACCTCCTAATCAGGTGTTGGTTGGATTGGCATTGTTTTTGACATTTTTCATAATGTCACCTGTTTTCAATCAGGTATATACAGATGCAATCAAACCTCTGAATGAGGGAACTATAACACAAGAAGAAGCGTATAAAGCAGGAATCAAACCCTTAAGAACATTTATGCTCAATCAGGTTAAGGATAAAGATTTAGATGCGATGGCTTCTATAGCAGGAATAGATAATATTTCATCAAAAGATGATATACCACTTACGGTACTTATTCCAAGTTTTATCTTAAGTGAATTAAGAATCGCTTTCTGGATAGGCTTCCTTATATATATACCATTTATAGTTATAGATATGGTTGTGGCATCAACACTTATGTCAATGGGTATGATGATGCTGCCACCGACAACAATATCATTGCCATTCAAAATTCTTCTGTTTGTATTAGCAGATGGATGGAACCTTATAATTGTTAATCTTATGAAGACATTTGTAACTTGATAGTATAAAGAGATGTTTTGAAAAAAGTTTTTATTGTATAATGGAGATATGATATGACAGAAGAAGCAATTTTAAATATTGCAAGTGATGCAATATGGACTATAATAATTTCAGCAGGACCATTATTAATTGTATCATTGATAATTGGACTTATTGTAAGTATTTTCCAGACTGTAACATCTATACAGGAACAGACACTTACATTTATTCCTAAATTAATTGGAATCTTTATGGTTCTTATATTAATGGGTTCATTTATATTGAACAATATGGTTTCATTTATGAGCAATCTTTGGTCTAGTTTTGGAGATTATGTTTTATGATTCAGATTACATTTAATCAGAATACAATAGAATATCTTTTGATAATTCTTGTCAGAGTAAGTTCATTTGTATTTATAGCTCCGTTCTTTGGAGATTCAGCGGTTCCGGCAAGAGTAAAAGTTTCATTCAGCGTATTAATTACAATCTTATTGTTTTATTCAATGCCGGTTACCAGACTTGAATATGGTACGGTTATAGATTATGCCATAATTGTGGTTAAAGAATCAATTACCGGATTATTAATTGGTTTTTCGGCATACATATGTAATACGATTATACATTTTTCAGGAAAAATTATAGATATGGAAATTGGTCTATCTATGGCGCAGGTATTTGACCCTACAACAAATACTGAAATAGGTCTTACAGGTAGCTTATATTCATATCTATTAATGTTATTTATGATAGTCTCAAATATGCATATTTTTTTATTAAATGCATTAGTTGATTCATATACACTTATACCGATTAATGGTATAAAGCTTGGTGATACCATGTATGATACAGTTATGGGTTTTATGGCTAATTACTTTGTTATCGGTTTTAGAATCGTACTACCTGTTTTTGCATCAATTCTGTTGTTAAATTGTATATTAGGAATAATGGCGAAGGTAGCACCACAAATGAATATGTTTGCAGTAGGTATGCAATTAAAGGTAATGGTTGGACTTTTTGTTATGTTTGTTACGGTATCAGTTCTTCCAGTACTTTCGAATTTTATCTTTTCGCATATGCAGATAATGATTAAAGAAATGTTGAGGGGTATGATGTAAGTGGAAGATAGAGAAGTATTTATCAAATTAAATCTGCAATATTTTGCTAAAGATGGACCGGGTGGTGAGAAAACTGAACCGGCAACAACTAAAAAACTTGACGATGCGAGAAAAGAGGGTAATGTAGCCAAAAGTAAAGACATTGTATCAGCGGTTGCACTACTTACATCATTTGTTGTCCTTAAAGTGACAATTGGAAATATCGGAACAGGACTGATGAAAATTTATACATTAGCATATAATAGAATAGCATTATTTGCTAATCCCAGAAGCGATGAGATTAATTATAATTCTGTTGTGTCTATAGCGAAGGATATGGCAATCGAGGGCTTTAAATTAGTAATTCCGATATTTGCATTAATGTTTATTATTGCATTTGTGGGCGATTTAGTACAGGTTAAGTGGAAGATAACTGCTAAACCTCTGCAACCTAAGTCAAGTAAGATTAATCCATTAAAGGGCTTTAAGAGAATTTTCTCGATGCAGTCCTTAGTTAATTTTGCTAAGTCACTTGCACTTGTAATTATCATTTCCTTTGTGGTATTTCAGACGATTAAGACCAAAAGAGGTGTTTTATTAAATCTATATGAGATATCGCTACTAGAAGCACTTGGAGTTATAGGCAATCTAGTGTTTTCGCTTGCTATAAAGATTTGTGCAGTTTATCTTATAGTTGGAGTTGCGGACTTCGCGTATCAGAAGATAAAGTTTAAAAATGATATGATGATGACTAAACAGGAAGTTAAAGATGAGTTCAAAGATGCAGAAGGTGATCCTAAAATAAAAGGTCAGATAAAGCAGAGAATGAGGCAGGCTTCTATGAGAAGAATGATGCAGGACTTGCCTAATGCTGACGTTGTAATAACTAACCCTACACATTTCGCTGTTGCACTTAAGTATGAATCAGGAAAAAATGAAGCACCTGTGGTACTTGCTAAGGGTGAGGATTATTTAGCACAGAAGATTAAGGAAAAGGCAAGAGAAAATAATATTGAAATTGTTGAGAATAAGCCACTTGCAAGAGCATTGTATGCAAATGTCGATGTCGGTCAGGAGATACCTGAAGAATTATATCAGGCAGTTGCAGAAGTACTAGCTTATGTATATGGTTTGAAGAATAAAAATTAAATAAGAATAGAATTGATTAAAATAAAAGTGATTAAGAAAAATGAAAGTGCTAATTAATTAAAAATAGAATTTAATTAGAATGACAATAAAAAAATACGGAAGGAGAGCAAAATTGTGAAAAAAACAGATTTAGGCGTTGCACTATATTTATTAGCTGCAATTGTATTTATGATTATATCTGTGCCATCAGGACTATTAGATATACTTCTCGCAATAAATATGTTTGTGTCAATGGTAGTTCTTTTCAATGCTTTCTTTTCAAAAGAACCACTTGATATGTCGGCATTTCCTACGATTTTACTATTGACGACAATATTTAGAATTTCGCTTAATATATCATCTACAAAATTGATTCTTAAAACAGGTAATCCAGGTAAGGTCGTAACTACATTTGGTAACTTTGTTGGAAAAGGGGATCCAATAATCGGTGTTATTGTTTTCATAATTCTTATAATTGTACAGTTTATGGTTATTAACAAAGGTTCAGAAAGAGTTGCTGAAGTAACGGCAAGATTTACTCTTGATGCGATGCCAGGTAAACAGATGGCTATTGATGCTGACCTTAACACAGGTGCAATAAATGATCAACAGGCTAAGGAAAGAAGAGAAAAATTAGCTAAGGAATCAGCATTCTTTGGTTCTATGGACGGTGCTGTTAAGTATGTAAAGGGAGATGCTACAGCTGGTCTTGTTATAACCTGTGTTAATATCATAGGTGGAATTATTATGGGAATTACAAGAGGTGGAATGAGTGCATCAGATGCATTTAACTACTATACGATTATTACAATCGGTGATGGTCTTGTAAGCTCAATTCCGTCTCTTATGATTTCACTTGCAACAGGTATTCTGGTCACAAAATCAGAGGGAACAGATGAACTTGGTGGAACAGTATTTAAGCAGTTATTTACAACTACAAAAGTATTATATTATGTTGGAGGTGCATTAATATTCTTAGGAATTGCCACACCCCTTCCATGGTATATATTCGTTACATTTGGTGTAGCAGCAATTATAATCGGTAAGAGAAAGAGCAATATGGAAGAGATTGCCGAAATAGAGAGTGAAGTTGATGAAAGTGAAGCAGAGGCAGAAGAGATAAGAAAGCCGGAAAATGTTACTTCACTGTTACAGGTTGATCCGATTGAGTTAGAATTCGGTTATGGAATAATACCACTTGCTGATGTGAATCAGGGAGGAGATTTGATTGACCGAGTTGTAATGATTAGACGACAGATTGCGTTAGAACTTGGTGCAGTTGTTCCAATAATAAGATTACGAGATAATATACAGCTTAATCCTAACCAATATATTATTAAGATAAAAGGTATACAGGTAAGTGAAGGAGAGATTCTGTTTGACCATTATATGGCAATGAATCCGGGATATGTAGAAGAAGAGATAAGTGGTATTCCGACATTTGAACCATCTTTTCATCTGCCTGCACTTTGGATAACTGAAAGTCAGCGAGAAAGAGCAGAGACATTAGGATATACGGTTGTAGATCCTCCATCAATAATTGCAACGCATTTGACAGAAGTAGTCAGAAATCATATTGATGAACTGCTTACCAGACAAGATGTACAGAATCTTATTAATAATATTAAAGATTCTAATCAGACACTTATTGATGAACTTATTCCTAAGTTATTAAATATCGGCGAGATACAAAAAGTATTACAGAATCTGTTAAGAGAGGGTATATCTATAAGAGATTTACTTACAATATTAGAGACCCTGGCAGATCATGCGACAGTGACAAGAGATACAGATGTTCTGACAGAGTATGTAAGACAGAGCTTAAAACGTGCAATTTCTAATAAATTCTTTGTACCTAATGAGGCTACAACTGTTGTTACATTAGATCCGAAGATTGAGCAGGATATCATGGCATCCGTTAAACAGTCAGAACAGGGTGCATATATCACACTTGATCCTGAAGAGACTAAGAAGATTATAAAATCAACAGAAGAAGAAATTAATAAATTAGAGAAGATGGGTAAGGTTGCAATAATCATAACTTCACCTATTGTCAGAATGTATTATAAAAAGTTAACACAGGATTATTTTAAAGATTTAGTTGTTGTGTCATACAATGAAATAGAATCAAATGTAGAATTACAGTCAGTTGGGATGGTGAGCATTTAAGATGATAATCAAAAAGTTTGTAGCGAATACTGAGCAGGAAGCAGTTATGATGGCTAAAGAGGAAATGGGAAGTAATGCGGTGGTTTTAAATATTAAGACCACTAAACAAAGAGGCTTTAAACGTCTGTTTAAGAAGGATACAGTAGAGATTACAGCAGCCTTGGAGGATAAGACTACATCATCTATCCCAGTTAGTAGAATAAATATAGCCGTAGATGATAATATAGAGAAAGAAGAGAGAAAACCTACTGCCATAGAGGAGAAACTTGATAATCTTCAGTCTATTTTAGAATCAAGAATGGCTAATCCAGAGGAAAAGGAATTAGATAATGTTAAGACAGAGAAGAATGCCAACATTACATTTATACAGTTAATATATAATCAATTACTTGAAAATGAGGTTGATGAGAAATATATTAACCAGATTATTTCTGAAATTGAATCATCATTAAAGAAAGAAAGTAATCTTGATACAATTTTAGCCTCAGTATATCAGAAAATCGTATTGAAAATTGGAAGTCCTGTTGAGATTTCACTAGAGGATAAAAAGACAAAGATTGCATTTTTCGTTGGACCAACAGGAGTAGGTAAGACTACAACTATAGCTAAGATTGCATCAATGTTTAAGTTAGATAAAGAAGCTAAGGTTGCCATGATTACATCTGATACATATAGAATTGCTGCAGTTGAGCAACTTAGAACTTATGCTAATATCTTAGATGTACCTCTTCAGGTTGTGTATACCATAGAGGAGCTTAACGATGCCATAGATAAATTCAAAGAATATGATTTGATACTTGTAGATACGGCAGGAAGATCGCATAAGAATAAGGAGCAGTGTATGGAAATGCTTCATTTTGCAAATGATTGTGTTATTCCTGAAGATTGTACAAAAGAGGTATTTATTGTATTAAGTGCATCGACTAAATATAAAGATCTGGAAAATATTGTAGATGTATACAGTGAAATAGGCAATTATAATATCATTTTTACAAAATTAGATGAGACATCTGCATTTGGTAATATATTAAATATTAAGCTTAAAACGGGGGGCAACTTATCATATGTGACAAGTGGACAGGTTGTACCTGATGATATACGTCTTATAGATGCACAGAAGATGGCAAAAAGTCTGCTAGGGGGTGTCGAATAATGGATCAGGCACAGAACCTTAGAAATATAGTGAAGAAAAACACAGTTGTAAAGGAAAATGAGAAGAAGTCAAGAATAATAACTGTTACAAGTGGTAAGGGAGGTGTAGGTAAGACAAGTGTGTCTATTAATCTGGCAATACAGTTTAGGTTACAGGGTAAAAGTGTCATAATTTTTGATGCTGATTTCGGACTTGCTAATATTGAAGTTATGATTGGAGCTATTCCTAAATATAATCTTTCAGATTTAATATATCGTGGAAAAGATTTGAATGATATAATAATGAAGGGTCCAATGGATATCGGCTTTATATCTGGTGGCTCAGGTATAAGTGGATTAGGTGACCTTACAAAAGACCAGTTGACATATCTTGTATACAAGATTAAAGAATTAGAAAGTATGGCTGATATAATAATTATTGATACAGGTGCAGGGATATCCAGTGCAGTTATGGATTTTGTAGTTGTTAGTAATGAAGTTATATTAGTTACAACTCCTGAACCAACCTCTATAACAGATTCATATTCACTTCTTAAAGCACTTAATAAACGCGATGATTTTGACAAAAGTCAAAATCATATCAAGATAGTGGCAAACAGAGTAAGAAATTATGAAGAGGGTGCTAATCTGTATAATAAATTAAATGTTGTTGTAAATAAGTTTCTCAACTTTAATATAGAATTTTTAGGAATAATTGAAAATGATGAAAATATGTCAAAAGCAGTAATTCAACAGAAACCGATTTCAATGGCATATCCTAATTCAAAGGGAGCCAAGTCGTTTAAGAAGATATCAGATACATTGTTAGAGAAGAAGACAACAGATGAGGATGAACAAAAGGGACTTGCGTTTATGCTGTTAGGAAGATTTAAACGTAAGAAGTGAGGTGAATAGTATGCTTTCGAAGATTGTAACATTAGGAGATAGAATCGAGATAACCAAGTCAGAGAATAGTGAACGAAGAAAATTAAGTGATGAGAAATCTGTTTTTGACAGACCATTAATCAGCCAGGTATATGATGTTATTGACGAAACACAGTTAAAGATTGCTATGCCTATTGTTGAAGGCAGAGTAGTTCCACTTGCTGTAAATGGACGTTTTGACATTTGTTTTATAACATCTGGAGGTTTGTATAAGAGCCGTTTTGTGGTACTTGACAGATATAAAGAAAATGGTCTGTATGTATTATTAATTGAGTTAGTCTATGAATTAAAAAAATATCAAAGAAGGCAGTATTACAGACTTGAATATACGAAAGATTTCGAGTATATAGTAATTGACGAAGATACAGAGAAACTGATTATTGAAGATGAGAATATGATTAAAGAGATATTAGACAATAATAAGTTAAAAAAAGGAATTATAATAGATATCAGTGGAGGAGGTATAAGATTCGCCTCAAGAGATAAACTAGAAGAAAAGTCAAAGGTTCTGTTAAAATTAGATATATCATTAAGTAATAATAAAAAAGTATATGGCATTATGGGAAAAGTTTTGTCTTCAAGAAGTCTGTTAAATGATGAAACAACATATGAACAGAGAATAGAATATATGGAGATTCCAAATAGTACCAGAGAGACAATTATCAGGTATATATTTGAGCAGGAAAGACTTATGAGACAAAAAAATTAGTTTTCTGCCGAAAGCATCTGGAAATGGAGGCTTGTAATGCAAAAATATAAAATTTTAATAATTGATGACTCTGCACTTATGAGAAGAGTAATGTCTGATATAATAAACACAGATAATCGTTTTATGGTTGCGGATATAGCAGTCGACGGTGTTCAGGGATTAGATTTTCTGATTAGAAATAATGGAAAATATGATGTTGTTCTTTTGGATATCAACATGCCTAAGATGAATGGACTTGATGTGTTAAAGCGGATTAAGAGATACAATCTTAGGTGTAAGGTCATTATTGTAAGTACATTAGTAAAAGAGGGAGCAACAGAGACAATTCTTGCACTTGAGGACGGAGCAATTGATTTTGTCCTGAAACCGTCTGATACAAATGGCAGTACAGTAGAAGAATTCAGAAAACGTCTTATAGAGGCAGTGGCAGTTGCTACAGGTTCAGTTAAAGATGAAGGTAATTCAAGACAAAAGATTATCACAGGAAAAACAAGTGTAACTTCTAAAGTGATTTCAGGTAACGATAAGATAGTCGCAATAGCCTGTTCCACAGGTGGACCTAAAGCATTAAAAGAAGTGATGCCAATGTTGCCAAAGAATCTGAACGCACCAGTTATAATAGTACAGCACATGCCGGCAGGTTTTACAAAGTCATTAGCCGAGAGGTTAAATGAATTAAGTAAGATTGAAGTGACGGAAGCAAAAGATGGTGAACTTTTAAGAAAGGGACATGTGTATATAGCACCGGGAGGCTACCAGCTAAGAATTAAAAATGAAAAAGGGTGTGGACATATTGTTAAGATTACAGATGAAGCACCCAGGGAAGGCTTAAAGCCTTGTGCTAACATAATGTACGAATCACTTTCAGAGACTGCTTATGACAGTGCAATATGTGTTGTACTTACGGGAATGGGTTCAGATGGAACCAAAGGTATTGAAAAATTGAAACAAAAAAAAGAGGTATATGTAGTTAGCCAGGATGCCAATACAAGTATAGTTTATGGTATGCCAAGGGCAATCATAAATGCAGGTCTGGCTGATGAAGTATTACCATTAGATGAAGTTGCACAGGCAATAATAAAAAGCGTGGGGGTGCTAAACGATGGACGTTAGCCAATATTTAGAGATTTTTATCGATGAAACAAATGAACATTTACAAAGCCTTAATGAGCAGTTGCTTATTATTGAGAAGGAACCTGAGAATACTGATACTATTAACGAGATATTCAGAGCAGCACATTCGTTAAAAGGTATGGCAGGTACAATGGGCTATAAGCGTATGCAGAAGCTCACACATCAGATGGAAAATGTATTTTCAGAGATTAGAAATGGTAAGATGAAAGTCACACCTAATCTTGTAGATGTGTTATTCCAGTGTCTTGATGCCCTTGAAAGTTATCTTGAGATAATTCAGGAGACTGGAGATGAGGGAGATAACGATAATGAGGCAATTTTAAACCAGTTAGATGCTATTTTGAATGGCGGTGCTCCACAGACAGAGAAGAAAGAAGAAACTGTGACACAGACTGCACCTGAGAAGAAGGCTGATGATGGAAAAAAAGAAAAATACAAGGATTTTGTATTTGCAGACTTTGAAAAACATGCAATAGAAGAAGCATTCGAAAAGAAGATGAATGTGTATACAATTACTGTATTTGTAGATGAAGCATGCCTTTTAAAAGCCGCAAGAGCATTTTTAGTATTTAAGAACTTAGAGAGCGTTGGTGAGATTATTAAATCTAACCCACCTGCACAGGATATAGAAGATGAAAAGTTTGACTTTGATTTCAGTATATGTGTAATTTCAAGTGAATCTCTTGAGAAAGTTCTTGGAGTTATCAAGAATGTATCAGAGATTAAAGATGCAATCGGTGAGAAGTTAGAAAAACTTCCTGAAGAAACGAAGAATGAAACAGCGGTTGCAGAGAAAAAAGAAGAAAAGAAAGAGTCAAAAGCTCCTGCCAAGGGAAGCAGTAATAAGCCGGCAACAGGTAAACCTATTGTTAACCGTTCTGTCAGAGTAGATATAGAGAAACTTGATGTATTGATGAATCTCGTCAGCGAGCTTATCATTGCTAAGAACGGTCTTGTATCACAGAGCGTATCTGATGCAAGCGTTAAATCACAGGCATTTAATGAACAGATTGAATACTTAGAGAGAGTTACAACTAATCTTCATGAATCAGTAATGAAAGTCCGTATGATGCCTATTGAGACAGTTACACAGAAATTCCCTAGAATGATTAGAGATTTATGTAAGAAACTCAATAAGAATATGGAACTTGTAATGACAGGTGAAGATACAGAGTTAGACAGAACCGTAATCGACGAAATCGGTGACCCTCTAATGCATTTACTTAGAAATTCAGCTGACCATGGCCTTGAATCACCAGAGAAGCGTGCTGAAAGAGGCAAGCCTGAAGTTGGTATAATAAGACTTGATGCATATCAGGATGGTAACAATGTTGTTATTGAAGTTGGTGACGATGGTAATGGTATTGATGTTGAAGCAGTAAGAAATAAAGCTGTTGAAAAAGGAACCGTTACACCTGAACAGGCAGAACTTATGTCTGATAAAGAGGTAATTGATTTATTATTTAAACCAAGCTTCTCAACAGCGAAGGTTGTTTCAGATATTTCAGGACGTGGCGTAGGTCTTGATGTTGTTAAGACTAAGATAGAATCACTTGGTGGTGATATTGAAGTTAAGACAGTCTTAGGCGAAGGAAGTACATTCGTAATCAGATTACCACTTACATTAGCTATTATTCAGGCATTAATGGTAGAGTTAGGTGATGAAAAATATGCTATTTCATTAGGAGGTATACAGACTATCGAAGATATTCCAGTGTCAGAGATTAAGTATGTACAGACTAAGGAAGTAGTCAACTTAAGAGGTACTGTTATACCACTTATAAGATTAGATTCAGTTTTAGATATCGAACATGCAGAAGATGACGAAAGTCTTACAGTTGTAGTTGTTAAGAAAGGTGATAAACTTGCAGGCCTGGTAGTAGATAAGTTAATCGGACAGCAGGAAATCGTTATTAAGTCATTAGGTAAATACATAAGTAATAGCAGCAAGATAATAGGCGGAGCTACGATATTAGGTGATGGCGAAGTTGCCCTTATTCTTGATGTTAACACATTATTATAATGGGGGTGGCTAAAGTGGATACAAACAAATTAGAAACTAAACTTGAAACAAAACAATATATAGTTGTAAATATCGGTGAAGAACAGTATGGAATAGACATTAGCTATGTAGATAATATAGTTAAGATGCAGAAGATAACAAGAGTTCCAAAGTCACAGAAATATTTCAATGGTGTAATTAATCTTCGAGGCGAGATAATTCCAATTATGAGCCTTAGAAGAAGATTTGCCTTGGAAGAAGATGTATTTACAGATAAGACAAGAATAATTATTTTGAAGCCTGAACAGCAGGAACCAATTGGAATAATTGTCGATATGGTTAAGGAAGTTGTTAATTTATCAGAACAGGACGTTGATAAGATGGCAATTGATGCACAGGATGAATTGTCTAAATATATCTGTGGAATCGGTAAAAATAACAATAATAATACATTAATTTCATTACTTAATATAAATAATGTAATTGCTGAAAATCAGTAAGCTGAAGGTGTGGTGTCATGTCAAAAATAGATTTAAACGAATTAAGCTCCATGCAATATGATGTTCTTAAAGAACTTGGTAACATTGGTGCAGGTAATGCGACAACTGCATTGGCTCAGATGATTAATAAAAAAGTAGACATAGGAGTACCTCATGTGCGACTGGTAGATTTTAATGAAATATCTACTATAATTGGTTGCGAAGAAAATGTAATGGTAGGCATACTTATTATGTTAAGCGGAGATGTGAATGGTATGATGATGTTTCTGCTAGATGAGGCAATTGCAAAGAATCTTGTTAATATCTTAATGGGAAGAGAAGATGATAGTCTTAATTTTGATGACATAGAAATGTCCGCAGTAATGGAAATTGGAAATATTATTTCAGGCGCATACTTACGTTCATTGTCTGAAATGACTAATTTAAAAATTGATGTATCAGTTCCAATGCTTCAGATTGATATGGCTGGTGCAATATTAAGTGTTCCAGCAATAGAATTTGGAAAAATAGGAGATAAAGTTCTTCTGATAGAAACAGAATTTGATGAGGCTGCTGATAATAACGAAACTATAAGTGGCTACTATATTCTTGTTCCTGAACTTGAATCTTATGAGAAAATCTTAGAATCTTTAGGTGTCTAGGAGGAAATCAGCAAATGGATGAAATTGTGAAGGTTGGTATGGCTGATATGAAAATATGTGAACCACCTAAGGGCCTTACGACGCTTGGGTTAGGTTCATGTGTTGGAGTCGTAATATATGATGTTAAAACCAAATTAAGCGGTATGGTACATGTAATGCTACCCGACAGCACTAAGATTAGAAATAATGCAAACAGAGCAAAATTTGCAGATACTGGAATTTTAGATTTGTTTGAAAGTATGATTAACAGTGGTTCAAGGAAGAATGACCTGATTGCAAAGATAGCAGGTGGAGCACAGATGTTCGCATATGGCTCTGTTAATAATGATTTGATGCGTGTTGGCGAGAAAAATGTAGAAGCTGCAAAAGAAATTCTGACAGATTTAGGAATACCCATTATCGCAGAGGATACCGGACTTAACTATGGTAGAACCATAATATTTGATTCCAATAATGGAAATCTGATTATAAGATCAGTTGGTAAAACTGAAAAAGTGATTTAGAAATGTTAATAACAAACCGGGAGAGTGGTTTATATGAATAGAACCAGATATATACCATCAATAGTTATGTTAGCAGCAGATTTTGTAGCATGCATAGCGACTATTTATTTCAGATATACAACCAGACAAATAATGCTTATTGTACTTGCAACAAGTGTAATATTCTTAGTATTAGGTTTATTTATTAAAATGTTTGCAGAAAAATATCTGGTAGTAGATACGATGAAAGAAGTTCTTGAGGAAGATAGCGAAAATACACAGGAAGAAGATACAGATACGGATAAAAGTAATAATAAAGATAGTAATAAAGAAAATAAAAATGATAGCAAAAAAGAAAATTCTAAGAATACAAAAGAAGATTAGTTAAGTATTTGTAAAATAATAAAGAGTAAAGATAAAGAGACTTGGAGGCAACGATGGACGAGAACTCAAGAAACCATTTATGGAAAGAGTATATGAGTACTAAGAATAGTGAAATAAGAGATAAAATAATACTAGAATATGCTCCGCTTGTTAAGATTGTTGCCGGAAGACTGAGTATTTATTTGGGATATAATGTGGAATATGATGATTTGGTTGGATATGGAATATTTGGCTTAATTGATGCAATAGATAAATTCGATTATGATAAAGGTGTAAAATTTGAAACATATGCAAGTCTAAGAATAAGAGGAGCTATATTAGACCAGATAAGAAAAATGGACTGGATTCCAAGATCATTAAGGCAGAAGCAAAAGAAGATGGAAGCGGCCATAAGTAAAATAGAAACTCAGTATGGAAGACCGGCTAAAGACGAAGAAATAGCAAGTGAATTAGGAATAGAGACAGAAGAACTCATAAGCTGGCAGGGACAGGCCAAGATTACTAATATTATTTCACTTGATGAATTCGTTGAGGCAGCAGGCGAGAAAGAAGTTAATGCAATTAAGTCTAATTCATATGAGCAGCCTGAAAGTATTGCACTTAAGAATGAAATTAAGCAGCAGCTTATGGATTCATTAGAAACATTAACTGATAAAGAAAGAAAAGTTATTCTGTTATACTATTATGAAGAACTTACACTTAAAGAAATCAGCAAGATACTTGAAGTATCTGAATCGAGAGTATCACAACTTCATACGAAAGCATTGCAGAAGATGAAGGTAAAATTAGGCGATTATATGGAGATTTTAAA